>CATPBN010000139.1 GCA_955652635.1 uncultured Gemmatimonadaceae bacterium | reverse complement strand
TTCGGATACTATCTTACCGGCAGCATTCTCACCGAGACCATTTTCAGCTGGCCGGGACTGGGCCGCTACGTCGTCAACGCCATCACTCGGCGCGACCTTCCCGCGATTCAAGGCTCGGTACTGTTTCTGAGCGTCGTGTTCGTGATGGTGAATCTCCTTACCGATCTCGCCTACGCCAAAGCGGATCCTCGCGTAGCATACTCCTGACCGTCTCGATGCCGAAGACGGAGACACCACCGGCGGCGCGGGAGCGCGCGCTGCGAGCCCAGATCGAAAACATCGAGAGCGAGTCCGGCGCCAAGGCAATCGCGGTCGCGCTGCACGACGCCGAAACCGGTTTCGAGCTCCACTACAAGGCCGACCGCTGGTTCCACGCCGCGAGCACGATCAAGGTGCCGATACTGTTGGGCGCGTTCGCCGCTATCGATCGAGGCGAATTGCTGCCGCATTCGCGCGTTCACGTGCGCAACCGCTTTTTGAGCGTGGTCGAGAACGTGCCGTTCCGTGTAGAGTCAGGCCGAGACGCGAATTCAGCGGTACACAACGCGATCCGCAAGATGATGCGCGTGGACGAGCTCGCGTATCACATGATCACAACCAGCAGTAATCTTGCAACCAATCTCCTGCTCGGCGTGATCGGACCGGACGCCGTCAATCGGACGCTCAAGGAACTCGACGTCGATGACGGAATTGACCTGAAACGCGGGGTCGAGGACGAGCTCGCCTTCGAGAAAGGCATCAACAACATGGTAACCGCTGACGGGTTGCTGCGAATTCTGGTGCTGTTGTCGGAGGGCAAGGCTTTCTCTCCGGCTCTTTCGCGGCGCATGATGGACATCCTGCACGGACAGGAGTTCAATCAGGGGATTCCCGCGCGACTCCCAAAGGGCGCGCGGGTCGCCCACAAAACGGGAGAGATTTCGACTGTTGCACACGATGCGGGTGTGGTCTATCTGCCGAAACGGAAGCCCTACGTGCTTGTCATTCTGACGGAGTGGGGTCCCGAGGGCACAGGCCGCTCGCGGACCATCGCGGCGATCTCGCATACCATATATGAGTTCCTCACCCAGGGTCCGCCCGACGAATGAGCTCCTCTCCCGAGTTTGCCGCTAACGCCGGACTGAATGAGTCGCCGAACTTCCCGCTCAGGGTAGTGGACGGACTGACGCTGCCGCCCGAATATCGGAAGGCGCTGAAGCCCGGGGAGGAGTGGAAGGATTCCGCCGGACGGCTGAGGCAGCTCCCACGGTATTTCTATGAGATCCCCTCCTGGGATTCGGCCATGAAAATCGAGCTGGCCAGGAATTTCCTGCTTTGGGAGTTCATCCAGGTGGACGTCCGAGAGGCCCCGCCCCTCAGGACTTTCCCCCGGTACGTTCCGTGCGCAATAACGCTGCTGGCAGTGTGCCTGGACAGGTTCCGGGAGGCCGTCGGGACGCTGGTCCACATATCGGCGAATGGGGGGTATCGCTCTCCGTCCCATCGGTTCTCCAAGAACGCTACTCCGCACGCCTGGGGGACGGCCGCCAATATCTATCGTATTGGCGATACCTACCTCGACACGCGGAGCGCGATCGAGCGCTTCAGCTTGATCGCAAGAGAGACGCTGCCCGGCATCTGGACACGTCCGTATGGCGCGCCGACCGGTTACGCGGAGGACCACCTGCACCTGGATCTGGGTTATGTGCTCTCGGTGCCGCGGGATGTGAGTTGACGTACTCGTTGCTGAACCGCTTTGAAAAAAGAGAAGGATCCTGGGTAGAAGGTGAGAATGGCGCAGCTGAAGAAAAAGAAGGGACCAGAGAACAAGTCAACGACTCGCGAGCGGATCCAGCTCGCGGCGATCGGCATGGAAGCCGAATTCGCTGTGATCATAGATGGCGAGCAGGTCAGGCCCGAAGCAACCTTTGGAAGCCCTCGCCGGTTTATTCGCAAGAAGATGATGCACCGGAAGGGCAGATCGTACCATCTTCCAACCGGCGGGGCGGTCTACTTCGACACCGGTGTCATAGAGGTCGCGACACCGGTAATTGAGATCGAGCGTGGGTGCGCCGCCCGCGCGGGCCGCTCGCTCTGGGAAGCAATTCTGTTCGTGCGGCAGGAGCTGGACGCGTGGGAGCAGGCGCACGATAGCGATGTGCAGCTGGCCGGCTTCAGCGCCCACTACAACATCTCCTTTGAGCTGCCCGAGTCGGAGCAGGGCTCGGCGAGGACCGTCGAGCAGCTCTCCTATTTGTTGGCGCACATTCTTCCTGTCCCGGTGATGCTGCTCGCGGCAAACCGCCGCTCGACCGGAATCGGCGTCCGGCCCCGCGGAGATCGCATCGAGGTCACCGCCGATTTCACGCCCGACGCGCCGCTCATGATCGCAACTGCCACCCTCATCGTCGGGATTGTACGCGAAGTGATGCGTTGGTCGAGCTACGAGATAGGCGTGCTGGATGAGACCGATATCCCGATCATCAGGGGCTTTCGACCGATGCCGCACACCACTCGTAAAGGATGGCTGGCGCGGTTCGACTGCTTCCCGGAAAACCCATTCACGTCTGACATCGACGGTGACAAGTGGCCGACCACCGACGGACGCTCGCTGTCTCTGCGGGAGATTGCGGGACTCGTCACAAAGCATTTCTGGCCCCACATCAGACGGTACTCAGATCCGTTCACGCTGCGGTTGATCGGCTCGGTGATGAAGGGTCGTGCTCCTTCCCTGCTCGATCTCGGCGATCGTCCGGCCGGGTACGAGGACGTGGGAAGGCTCTGCACGTGGGACAACCTGTTCCCCGAGCGCGTCCTGCCCCGTTCGCAGTACGAGCGGGTCCTGATCCGCGCGATCTCCGGGGACAAGCTTCACATGGACGGCGAGTGGTACACACCCACAGGGATGCGCGGCTGGTCGCGGGTCGTGTTCAGACGGAAAGCCGACAACTCGCGGCACATTTTCTCGCTCGATTTTCTGCTCGATCATCTGCGCGAGTGGGAGCGTCCCTACAGAACAGCACGCCGCGCAAATGGCCGGCGCGGGCGCGAGCTTTCGGCGCGGGCCTGATCTCGCGGGAGCACACCGAGTGGCTTAGGTTGTTTCCGTGTCGCTCACCGGTCGCTGGTCAATCTGACAACCCACATAGGCCTCCTCCGCGGCATAAACGTCGGCGGCCACCGCAGCGTCGGCATGACGGACCTGCGGAATTTCCTCACGAAGCTTGGATTCGATGACGTCCGATCGCTGCTGCAGAGTGGCAACGTCGTATTCGGAAGCAGAGCGCGGACGGGCGCGGAGCTCGAACGCTTCCTGGAGGCGGAATCGGTGAAGCACTTCGGGATCGAGATCGATTTCTTCGTTCGTGCGCCCGAAGAATGGAAAACCATGATCAGGCAAAACCCGTTTCGGAAAGAGGCTGAGCTGGATCCGGCGCGCCTCGTCGTGATGCTCCTGAAGAGTCCGCCGCGCCCCGAGGACGTCGCCGCGCTTCAGGAGGGAATATCCGGCGCGGAGGTCGTGCGAGCGAAAGGTCGGCAACTGTACGCATTCTACCCGGATGGACAGGGCCGATCCCGTCTGACCAACGCGGTCATCGAGAGAAAACTTGGTCGATGCACGGGCCGCAACTGGAACACGGTGCTAAAGCTCGCCATGTTGGCGAAAGCAGGATCGGCGAAGCTAACGCCCGTCGCCCCTCGCAAGCGCATCTAGCAGTTTCTGATGTATGCCGTCGAACCCCCCGTTCGACATCACCAGCACCACATCGCGCTC
>CATPBN010000138.1 GCA_955652635.1 uncultured Gemmatimonadaceae bacterium | reverse complement strand
TTCCGGCAGCTACCGGCCGGCGTTCCGGGCGGCGCGCGCATCTTCGCCAACCTCCTCGGCGGCAACACCATTCGATGAAGCTGCGCCGCATGGCAGCTTGCTTTGTGGCGCTGATAGCTCTCGCCGCGTGCAGCTCGGATCACCGCACAGTACTGATCGTTTATTCGCCGCACGGAAAAGAGCTGCTCGAGTACCTCGAGAAGGGATTCGAGAAGGCCCACCCGGACATTGATGTACAGTGGGTGGACATGGGCTCACAGGAAGTTCTCGAACGCGTGCGCGCCGAGAAGCCGAATCCGCAGGCTGACGTCTGGTTCGGGGCACCGGCTGAAGCATTCGATCGGGCGACGAAGGAAGATCTGCTTCAACCATATAAGCCGACCTGGGCAGCTGCGATTGATCCCGAGGGGCGAGAAGCGCACGACAACTGGTACGGGACGTATCTCACTCCCGAGGTGATCGGTTACAACCGCGACGCGGTCAAGGATGTCGACGCCCCGAAGGACTGGGACGATCTCATCGATCCGAAGTGGAAGGGGAAGATCGTCGTTCGTGACCCGATCGCGTCAGGGACGATGCGGGCGATCTTCGGCGCGATCATGGCCCGATCGATTGCGCAAACGGGCAAACCCGATGCAGGCTATGAGTGGCTCAGAAAGCTGGATGCAAATACGAGAGAGTACACTCTGAACCCCACGATTCTCTACCAGAAGCTCGGGCGGCAGGAAGGCGTCGTGACCATGTGGGACATGCCAGATTTCGCCACGCTTGAGCAGCGAACGCGTATTCCGATCAAGTACGTCATTCCAGCGAGCGGCACTCCGCTACTGGTGGATGGAATCGCGATCGTGCGGGGAAGCAAGCATCCGAAGGAAGCGGAGATGTACTATGAATACGTTACCACCCCCGACGCGATGATTGCCGCCGCGGATTCGTTTCTCCGCATTCCCGCGCGAAAGGACATTCCGGTGTCGAAGCTTCCTGCATGGATCCGCGATGCGATGGCGAAGATCAAGCCGATGCCTGTCGATCGTGAAGTGATGGCCGCGCACCTCGACGAGTGGATGAAGTACTGGGACGCGAACATCAGGAACCACGGATACGAGCCGTGACGGCCGCGCCGCGAGCGCGAGGTCCGGAAGCTGGTGCGGGAGTGCTGGCGCTCAATGGCGTGACGCGCCGGTTCGGTGAGCTCACCGCCGTCGCCAATGTTTCGGTAGACGTTGGTCCCGGGGAGCTGCTCGCGCTCGTTGGCGCGTCGGGCTCGGGCAAGACGACAACGCTGCGCATCGCGGCTGGATACGAGCAACCGGATTCCGGAACGGTGACGCTTGGGGGCGCGGACATCACGCGTCTGCCGCCCGAACGCCGCGGGTTTGGAATGGTCTTCCAGCACTATGCGCTCTTTCCTCACATGCCGGTCGAGGAGAACGTGGCATTCGGTCTGGAGGCTCGTCGCGTCAGGAAGGCTGAGCGACTGGAGAAGGCGCGGGCAGCGCTGGACGCCGTCGGATTGGCTGGTGCCGGAGACCGGGCGATCCAATCGCTTTCGGGCGGCGAGCAGCAGCGGGTTGCGCTGGCGCGCGCTCTGGTGATCGAACCCCGGGCGCTTCTGCTCGATGAACCGTTGTCGAATCTCGATCCTACTCTGCGGCAGGCGATGCGCGACGACTTGCGGGCGATGTTGCGGCGCGTCGGAGTCCCGGCGCTGTTCGTGACCCATGACCAGGAGGACGCGTTCGCGATCGCCGACAGGATTGCGCTCCTGAAAAAGGGAAGCCTGCTACAGGTCGGCACGCCGGAAGAGTTGTACGAAGCGCCTGAATCCAGGGAAGTTGCTGCGTTCATAGGGCGCGGGACGATCGTGCCGGCCATCGATCGCGGCACTAGGGCCTCAGTTATGATCGGCGGACGGACGCACGAGTTGACCGTGAATCGCCCGAAAGGGATGTCATTGCCTTACGGAAAGGCATTCGTGGTACTGCGGCCTGAGGCGCTCGAGCTCGTCGGGCAAGGCGGAAATTCAGCCTGGCCAGGACGTGTCGTGAATCGGCGATTCGCGGGCGGCGTCATCGTGTACCGCGTGGAGTTGTCCGGTGGCGTCACCGTCGACGTCGAATCCGCTTCGGGGAATGCTCACGAAGACGACAACGTCGCCGTCGCCCCGACAAAGGGACCATTTCCAATCGTGCCGGAATGAAATCGTCGTTCAGGCGACAGAGCTGGATGATCGCGTTCCCGGTAATTCTGCTTCTGTTGTGGACGGTAGTCTATCCGAACGCAGCCGTGATTGCCGGCAGCTTCGAGAACGGGCTCGGCCATTGGCGCGAATTCGCGGCGAGCCCGGCCGATCGGGAAGCGCTGTGGACGAGCATCGTCATTTCGGTCGCATCTGTGTTCGCCTCGCTCGCGATCGGCGTTCCACTCGCTTTTCTGCTCGGCCGATTCGATTTCCCGGGCCGCCGGCTGTTGCGCGCGGTTGCGACGCTTCCCGCCGCACTGCCACCGCTAGTTGGGGTGATCGCATTCCTCTTTCTCTATGGAGAAAGCGGGCTGGTCACGCGTATCGTGCAGCGAGGGCTTGGAATGCAAGAAGCGCCGTGGAGGCTCAAGGGAGTTGGCGCGATCGTGTTCGTTATTTCGTACACGATGTAGGTCTACTTTTTCCTGTTCGTCTCGGCAGGTCTCGAGCGATTCGATGCGACTCTCGATGAGGCAGCATCGGGACTCGGCGCGAATACGTGGCAGAGACTGAGACGCGTGACGCTCCCCCTTCTCATGCCGGCAGTTGCGGGCTCCGCTCTTCTCGTCTTCATGAATGCGCTCGGCTCCTTCTCGGCGCCTTACGTGTTCGGTGGCGGACTCCGCGTTCTATCGACGCAGATCCTCGCGTCGAAGACGAATGGCGCTCTTGGCCTCGCCTACGTGGAGACGACGGTGCTGGCATTGAGCGCTGTGGCAGGGCTCGTGCTGTTTCGCTGGCTGGATCGGAAGCGGAAGTACACTCTGGCCAGCAAAGGAGGACGCAAGCGTCGCACGATTCGATCGCGGCGAATACAGGTTGTCACCAGCGTCGCCGCGGCGATAATCGTTATCGCGCTGGTCCTTCCGCATCTGATGGTCGTGCTCGTCTCCTTCGCACGTGATGGAGTCTGGACGACGCAGGTGCTGCCCCCTGAGTACACGTTCGAGAATTACCGGCGGCTGTTCTCCGAGAGCGAACTGTGGCGTCCAATAACGAACAGCGTGTCGATGGCGCTCGTCGCAACCGCGGGCAATCTCGTTATATGCTTTCTCGCCGCCTATCTGATCGTGTTCCGAAAGTTCGCGGGGCGGGGATTGCTCGAGCTGCTCGTCGCTCTTCCGTGGGCGATCCCGGCGACGGCGATTGCGCTGGGCCTGGCGGCAACGTTCAACAGAAATGACTTGTTTTCCGGTCGCATTCTCCTCGTGGGCACGTTCTGGATTCTGCCCTTGGCTTATTTCATACGCGACATACCTCTGGTCGCGTCGGCGGTAGAGGGTTCCTTGCGACAGATGGATGCTTCGCTGGAAGACGCTGCTCGCGGGCTCGGCGCCAGCTGGCTTCTGACGATGCGACGAATCATCCTGCCCGCCGCGCGACCGGGCCTCGTTGCGGGCGGATTGCTCGCGGCGGTCACGGCCGTCGGTGAATTCGTGGCGAGTGTTGTACTCTATACGCATGCGAACCGGCCGATCTCGATGGAGATTCTCGCTCAGCTTCGCGCACTGGCTTTCGGGACCGCGGCCGCGTACAGCGTGCTCCTGATACTTCTGGTGCTTCTCATGACGCTCGCTGCCAGATCTTTCGAAGAGAGACTTGCCTGAGGTGCCAACGCGTCCGCGCGTTGTAATCATCGGAGGCGGGTTCGGAGGCATTGCTGCTGCCCACGCGCTCAGGCGCGCTCAAGTCGATATCACCCTCATCGACAGAACCAACCATTTCATCTTTCAGCCGCTTCTCTATCAGGTCGCGACCGCCGCACTGGCTCCGAGCGACATCACAGCGCCAATCCGCTGGGTTCTGAGGAGTCAAAAGAATATCGAAGTTCAAATGGCGGAGGCCCGGGAAATCGATACGGAGCGGCGCGTAGTCCGGGTCGACGATGACCTTCGCGAGCTTGCGTACGATTATCTCATTCTCGCCTCGGGATCGCGTCATAGCTATTTCGGCCACGACGAATGGGAGCCATATGCGCCCGGACTGAAGGCGATCGAGGATGCATCCGAGATTCGCCGGCGTTTTCTCTTGGCGTACGAGATCGCGGAAAAATCCGAGGATCCGAAGGAGCAGGAGGAGTGTCTCACCTTCGTCATCGTCGGCGGGGGACCGACCGGTGTCGAGCTTTCCGGGGCAATTCCATTCATCGCGAAGAAGGCGCTCGTGGCGGAGTTCCGCCGAGTGGATACGCGTCGCACGAAGGTAATTCTGGTGGAAGCGGGTCCGAGAATTCTGCCTTCGTTCCCCGAAGGCCTGGCGCAGCGCGCTGCCCTCGACCTCGGCGATCTCGGTGTGGAGGTTCGCGTCAACTCTTTCGTCACAAAGGTTGAGCGCGATGGCGTTTGGGTGGGAGGCGAGAAGATTCGTGCGCGGACGGCCTTCTGGGCAGCCGGCAACAAGGCATCTCCGCTGGGCAAATTTCTTGGTGCTCCGCTAGATAGTGCCGGCAGAGTGAAGGTCAGCGACGACCTGTCGGTACCAGGTCACCCGGAAGTTTTCGCGATCGGCGACCTCGCGACGTTCGAGCAGGACGGACGATTGGTGCCGTGGGTAGCTCCAGCTGCGAATCAGGAAGGAGCATTTGCCGCCAAGTCGATCATCAACGATACGCGGCGACAGCCGAGAAGGAAATTTCACTATTTCAACAAGGGTGATCTGGCGACCATTGGAAGATCGCGCGCGATCGCCGATTTCGGCCGGGTGCGATTCGCGGGCAGACCGGCGTGGTTTCTATGGCTGTTCGTTCACATCATGTATCTCGTCGGGTTCCGCAACAGGATCGTGGTGTTCGTCGAATGGGCGTACGCGTACTTCACGTGCCAGGCCGGAGTGCGGTTGATCACTGACGTAGAGAGATACAAGCCACCGGCATCGTAGTTCACGACGTCGGTACGTTACCGGCCCTGACCGAGGGCCGCGGATCGCGCAAGGTCCAGCGGGCGCGCGGGGCTCGAATCCGCTGGCATACAGATCCTGGTGGTGGGAACGTCAAATCGATACTAATCTTTGTCCGAGTATGTCTCCTTCCGCGAGGGTGAGTCAATGGGGAGTGATGCTGGCGCAGCGAGAGACGTAGAGCCCGCTTCTGGAAAAGCGAGCTTGTGGGAGGATTTCGTAGACATCTTTTACGCGCCGTCCTCAGTCTTTGCGCGAAGGACCGAGGGGAAATTCGGGATGCCGTTGCTCTTTCTGGCAGTGGTGTGCATCGTGCTCGCCTTCCTGACGAAGAACGCGATGCAGCCCGTAATGGATGCGGAGTTTGCGCGGCAGAGCGCGGCGGCATTGCGAAAGAACCCAACCCTGACTGCGGAGCAGATGGCATCGGGCCGCGGCTTCTTCGAGACGCTTGGCCCGATCTTTTTCGCAATCGGAATCACGATCAGCGTGCTCGGAACCGGCCTGGTACTATGGGCGGTCGGCAAGCTCTTCGATGCGAAAGAGTCAGCTGCCGCGGCGATCATGATCGCGACGTACGCCGAAATGCCGCGAATCATCCAGATCCTCGTGAGTGCCGCTCAGGGGCTCTTCATGGCGCCGGAGAAGCTCACCTCCATGTACAGTATTGGCATAAGTCCGGCGCGCTTCATGGATCCGGATCACGCATCGCCGGTCATACTAGTGCTCGCGAGCCGCGTCGACCCGTTCATCATCTGGATCACGGTCCTGCTGGCGATCGGGCTGCACGTGATCGGCAAGATTCCGAAGCAGCAGGCATATATCGCCGCGGCGATCACCTGGGTTGCGGGAGCCTTGCCGGCGATGTTTGGAGCGTTGAGAGCGGGTTGATCAGCCTGCAGCGTCTTCCACTTTTCGCTGTAGCGCCCGAACGGGCGACCACGTGAATAGAATCTTCAGCATCCGCCGATTGTTGGAGATGGGAGTGATCGCCAATGCTTGCGCGGCGACACTACCGCGCGGAGCGAAGTGTCAAGCGGCGGAATCGCCAGCGGATTGGTCAGCGCGCGCCGGATTGACTGTGGAACAAACCCTTGTGCCGACGGACCGCGCTTTTCGCGCGCGGATTCTTACCACCGTGCCGGCTAACGCGGCGACACATCGATTGCCTGCCGTGCTTTTTGTCCCATGGCTATCCTGCGACCCGGTCGAAGTGCAAGCATCGACGGACGACGGCTACATCAGATTCGTTCGAGAAATCTCGGCACAGTCACGGATGGTGGTATCGCGAGTCGAGAAACCCGGTGTAGCAGGGAGCGAAGGTCCGGATTGCTCGGGGGTCAGTTCACTCGACGACGATTTCGCCGCTTTTCGCGCCGGCCTCATGGCGCTGCGCGCGCGGTCCGATGTCGATACGACAAGGGTGTTTCTCATTGGAGGAAGCATAGGCGGCGCCTTGGCGGTGGTGCTCGCGGCCGAATCCGGTCATCGGCTTGCAGGAGTGGTGTCGGTGAACAGTTTCGCTCGAACGTGGTACGAGCACATGATCGATCATGAGCGGCGGCGACTGACTCTTGCGGACACAACTGGCGATCGGCTCGGCGACGCGATGCGAGGATTCGAGCTCCTTTACACCGGCTTTCTGATTCAGAATCTGACTCCTGGACAAGTCATCGTGGCACATCCGGAGCTCAGACGGCTCTGGTACGGCACCACAACCGGGCAGTACGGCAGGGGGCCGTATACTTTCATCAGCTACAGGCGCTCGACGTCGATCGGGCGCTTTCCACTCTAGATGTGCCGGCGCTCTTCATTGGTGGCGATCACGATTGGGTGATGGGCGATCAGGAGCCGGGCTTCGCGGCAGCACGGGTCAATCGGTTTCATCCAGGTCGTGCGACCTCGCGAGTGTACGCGGGACTGAGTCACGGGATTCATACCTTTGCAACCGCGTCGGATGCGTTTCGCGGGCAGAATGGAAAATACGATCCGACGGTCGCTGCGGATGTCTCTACCTGGTTGCGCCGCGTAGCCGGCTTTGATGGCCGAGCGAAATAGCTGGGCGCCGCAGATATCATGATGCTTGGATGCCAAGACCAGATATCGCCAGACAGCGTCTGATCAACCAGGGGCTCGTGAAGCCTACGCTGAAAACGGCGAGCGAAGTCGTGGCGAGGCTGGGTGCGGTGCAGGCCCAGGATTACGGCGCGTCGAAATGGGGGATCGCTCAGCGCACCGACGGCCTCACTGACGCCCGAATCGAAAAAGAGATCGACGATGGAACGATCGTTCGTACTCATGTGCTGCGCCCGACTTGGCATTTCGTCGTGGGAGCCGACATCGGGTGGATGTTGGCGCTCACAGCACCGCGAGTCCACGCAGCAAACGCGTACTGGTATCGCTGGCTCGAGGTTGATGACGCCGTGGCCCGTCGCAGCAGAACCGCGCTGACAAAAGCGCTGAGGGATGGGCAGCACCTGACGCGCGCCGAGCTTGGACAGGCGCTCACTAAAGCAAGGATTCAGATCGCGAACCCCATTCGGCTCGCGTGCATCGTGATGCGCGCGGAGCTCGATGGAGTGATCTGCAGCGGAGCGCGTCGAGGAAAGCAGTTCACGTATGCGCTGTTCGAAGAGCGCGTGGCGCGGCCGACGGCTCTGGAGCGCGAAGCCGCGTTATTCGAGCTCGCACGGAGATACTTCAGGACTCGCGGACCCGCGACTGTCGATGATTTCGCGTGGTGGTCCGGGCTTACCAAAGCGGACGCAAAGAGGGGCGTCGAGGCGGCCGCGACGGACCTGGAGCACCAATCGATCGAGGGCCGATCGTACTGGTTTCCGGCCGCAGAACGCACGATACGAATCTCCTCCTCCCTGGCGCACCTTCTGCCGAACTACGACGAGTATTTCATCGGACTGAAAGATCGCAGCGCGTTCGGCGTAAGGCTCACATCCTCTGGAGTAAGACCGAGAACCGACGGGCTCTTCGGGCACGCTCTCAGCGTCAACGGACAGATTGTCGGGGTATGGAGGCGGACTCTCGTCGGACGAACGGTGGTTGTCGAGCCGAAGCCGCTGATTCGACTGAGCGAAGTGGAGCGACGAGCGGTTGGAATGGCGGCTCGGAAGTTCGGTCGGTTTCTCGCGTTGCCAGCGGAGATTCGGTGGACGGAGTTTCGATAGGCTGACGTTTGATTCACGATCATGGAACCCGTGTGTGCCGCGAAGGATCTCGTGATATGTTAGTCCCAGCCATTATCCCTGCTGAATCCACTCCAGAGCCTAGTAATGAGCGTTTCCCTCCTGTACAGAGTCTCCTCGGGCCTCCTCGTGCTGTTCGCACTCGGTCACACGATCGGATTCCGCCGAGTGGATCCGCGCTGGAACGCAGATGGCGTAGTGAGCAGTATGCGCAGCGTCTCCTTCGATGTGCAGGGTTTGAATCGCTCGTACTGGGATTTCTTTAGTGGGTTTGGGCTTTTTGTCTCGGTGTTTCTCGTTTTCGCTGCGATCCTTGCGTGGCAGCTCGCATCGATGTCTCCGGAGAGGCGGGCGGCGATTCCCTTAGTGCGATGGTCGTTTGCCCTTTGCTTCGTGCTAATCGCGGTTCTTTCCTGGAGATATTTCTTCATGGTGCCCGGCGTGTTCTCCACGCTGATAGCGCTTGGGCTTGTCGGAGCGGCGTGGCTCGGTTGACGATCGTGAGCGCGACTCCGCTGGTGGTACATCCCGTGGCGTGGAACCGGGGGGAATCCTGATGCCTCCGAAAGTGGTGAATGGTCAGGTGGGCTACCTTGAGATTCCCGCGATCGACATCCAGCGCTCTGCGACTTCTACGTCAAAGTGTTCGGCTGGCGCATCACCAAACGCCAGGACGGCAGCACGCGAACAAACGCCCGAGATCGGACGGTTTCACGATCCTGCCGGCAACGTCTTCGGGCTCTTTCAAACCTTTAATACCTGAGCTCGTCAAGCTCCCT
>CATPBN010000137.1 GCA_955652635.1 uncultured Gemmatimonadaceae bacterium | reverse complement strand
GTCTGATACCGGCTCTCCTGGCGCCTTTGATTCTTCCGTCGTGCCATAGTGGCGATCCAATCGGGACCAACCCTCCTCCTCTCCCGAAATGGACAACAATTGCCGGCGGCCAACTTGACAACCTCAACTCCGTTTGGGGCTCATCCGCGTCCGACGTGTGGTCTGTCGGCCGCCTAGGCAATGCTGGAGTGATCATCCACTACACAGGAACGAACTGGACAACCAACTGGTCGAGTGCCTCGCTCGGCACCGCATGGTTCCTCGGTGGAATCTGGGGTACCTCGGGGTCGGACATCTGGGCCGTGGGCTCCAGTGCGGGAGCCGGAGGAATACTCCATTACGACGGAACGGGCTGGTCGGTTATCTCGAGCGGGACAGCGCAGACCCTGTACAACGTCTGGGGAACTTCCGCCACCAACGTCTGGGCTGTGGGCGGCAATACCATTGCGACAATCCTGCATTTCGACGGCACAGCTTGGTCGACGGCCCTGACCGGCGTATCGGGGATCCGCTTATTTGGCGTCTGGGGCTCGTCTGCATCCGACGTGTGGGTAGTGGGCACCGGCGGAACGATTTACCACTACAACGGCACCGCTTGGGTTAGCGTTCCGAGCGGCACTACGGACGATGTCTCCGGTATTTGGGGTACCTCGGCCTCAGATGTGTGGGCTGTGGGCGGGAGCACCGCGGTCAGTGGGGCCGGCGGCATAATCCTTCATTACAACGGCACCGCTTGGTCGGCGGTTATGAGCGGAACGGTGCGCGACCTCTACGGCGTGTGGGGAGCGTCCACCTCGGACGTTTGGGCGATGGGCAGCTACGGGACAATTGTCCATTTCGACGGGACGAAATGGTCGGCCACTACCTCCAGTGGGACAACGCTTTTTCTCGGCGGCGTGTGGGGCAGTTCGGCCACCGACGTATGGACTGTTGGCGGCAGCGGCACGATCCTCCACGGCCCGCCAGCCAGTTGAACGCCAGCTGCCCTTTACGGCTCGGTCGGCGCTAGCGCCGCAGGCCGCCGACCGCGCACCCTCGACCGCGCGCGCCTCGTGAATTCGCGCACGCGATCGGGCAGCTCGTCGAAGTAAGTGTAGAACACCGGCGTCACGTACAGCGTCACCAGCTGAGAGAACGCCAGGCCGCCCACGACCGCAACGCCCAGTGGACGACGTGATGTCGACCCGGCTCCTCTGCCCAGAGCGATAGGCAGCGTGGCCATCAAGGCAGCGAACGTGGTCATCATGATCGGGCGGAATCGGACACTGGCCGCGTGCACGATCGCCCTCTCGGGCGTGATGTGCTGTGTTCGCTCCGCCTCGAGAGCGAAGTCGATCATCATGATCGCGTTCTTCTTGACGATTCCGACGAGCAGTATCAGTCCGACGAATCCATAAACGTCGAGCGGCATCCTGAATATGAGCAGCGCGAGCAGCGCCCCGAACGCGGCGAACGGCAACCCGGTAAGAATCGTCGCCGGATGGATGAAGCTCTCGTAGAGAATGCCGAGCACCATGTAGATCACGAAGATCGCGAGAATGAGCAGCGCCAGCAGTCCTTGCTGGCTCGCCTGAAACGCCTGCGCAGTTCCGGAAAAACTCATCGTGACGGTCGAGGGAACGGTGCTGGCAGCGGCTGCCTCGACGGCGGTTGTCGCATCACCCAGCGCAACCCCGGGCCTCGTGTTGAACGCGATCGTTACCGCCGGGAGCTGGCCTGCGTGCGTGATCGACAACGGACCGACACCTTGAGTGATAGTTGCCACAGCGCTGAGCGGCACCAGATCCCCCTTCTGAGATCGCACGTACAGCATCCTCAGCGCGTTCACATCCTGCTGGAACTGTGGCAGCAGCTCCATTATCACCATGTACTGATTGTTCGGCGTGTAGATCGTCGACACCTGTCGCGATCCGTATGCGTCGTAGAGCGCGCTCTCGATCTGTTGCGCGGAAACGCCGAGAGAAGCCGCGCGATCACGATCGATCGCCACATTTACCTCGGGGTTGGCGATCTGAAGATCGCTCGTGACGTCCTGGATCTGCGGGATGTCGCGCATCTTCGCTTCGAGCCGCTTGGCGGAAGTGTCGAGCACGGCGATGTCAGTCCCCTGGAGCGTGAACTGATACTGGCTCTTTGAGGGGCGGCCGCCGATCTGAATTGCCGGAGGTACCTGCATGAACACGTTCATGCCCGGAACGCTCGAGAGTTTCGGCCGCAGCTCGGCGACGATCTCGTCAGCGCTAAGCCTCTGACCGCGTGGCTTCAGTCCAAGAAATACTCTTCCCTGGTTTCCGCTGCCCCCGCCAGATCCGACGGATGACATGAAGCCGGAGATATTCGTGTCGCGCGCCACGATGGCCGCGATCTGCTGCTGATGCGTCACCATGTCCTTGAATGACGTTCCCTGCGCGGCCTCCGTCGTCGCGATTATCTGACCCGTATCCTGAGTCGGGATGAACCCGGTGGGCACCAGCTTGAAGAGGATCACAGTGCCAACGAGAATCGCGACTGAGAATATGAGCGCCGCGAATCTGTGTTCCATCACCCACTCGAGACTCGATTCGTAACGATTGAGTATTCGCGTGTACACCCGCTCGGAGGCGTTGAAAAGGCGCCCGTGAGTGTGAGAAGGAGGCTTAAGAAATCTGCTCGCGAGCATGGGCGTCAGCGTCAGCGACACGAAGCCAGACACGAGGATTGCAGTCCCAATCGTTACCGCAAATTCGTGGAACAGTCGGCCGAGGATTCCACCCATGAAGAGAAGGGGAATGAACACGGCGGTGAGTGAAACAGTCATCGCCAGAATCGTGAACCCGACTTCGGCGGACCCCTCGAACGACGCCTTCAACGGATCCTTACCCATCTCCATGTGCCGGACGATGTTCTCTAGCATCACAATGGCGTCGTCCACGACGAAGCCGACCGCGAGCGTGAGCGCCATCAGGGACAGGTTGTCGAGGGAGAACCCAAGCAGGTACATCACCGCGAACGTCCCAACAAGGGACATCGGCAAGGCAAGGCTGGGGATTATCGTCGCCGAGACGTTCCGCAGGAAAACGAAGATGACCATGACGACGAGGAAGAGCGTCAGCATCAGCGTGAACTTCACATCGCCGACTGACTGTTCGATCGAAATCGACCGGTCATAAAGCGTGTGAACATCCACGCTCGGCGGAAGCTG
>CATPBN010000136.1 GCA_955652635.1 uncultured Gemmatimonadaceae bacterium | reverse complement strand
TGGTAACTCTCCCCAACACGTGGGTCGACAACTGGGTGGAATACTAGTGCCCAGCGAACACTATTCCGGCCGGCGAGGCTTCGTAATCGGCGAGCTGCTGGTAGCGCTGTTGCTACTGGCAGTCGCCGTCTCGTCTTTGGCGGCGCTCATGTACTCGGTAACGCGTCGTCCTGAGGCGGCGCCACAGGAGCCAGCGGCGTGTGTGGCAACCAACGGAAAGGTGCCGGGCAACTGCGTTCAGCACTCGACATCAAGCGGCGCCTCCAAGCTCCTTCGCTCCGGTTGCGTAGCAAAAACGGGCACCAGTACTCGCGGATGCGATTCGGCCCAAGGGTTCGACAGCCTGGGCGAGACGATCGTGAGGTCCCGCACCGATTCCGCGTCGCTGGCGATGATGGCGTTGATGGCAAAAAAGCAGGAAGCCGCGCGTGCTCCCCGCAGGCCTGACCGGGGCTTCATCCGTTAACGAGAGCGCCGTCCGCGCGCGTTGAACCGCGGATACCGCAGATGTATGTTAGCTAGAGGGCGGATGTCTATCCGCCCTCTTGGCGTTTAACGAATGAAGTCCACTCCGCGCGATGAAAATCCTCGTAATCGAAGACGACCCTACCGTCGGACAGTTCGTCAAACGGGGCTTTGAGGAACAACGCTGGGGCGTCGATCTGGTCGCGAACGGCGACGATGGCGAAGCCCGCGCAATCGCTGAGGAGTACGACGTAGTCGTGCTCGACATGCGGCTCCCGGGGAAGTCTGGTGGGCAGGTGCTCCACGACCTCCGCGCCCGCGGTTTCGACAGACCCGTGCTGATTCTCACTGCACAGGACGCCGTGGACTCGAAGGTCGAAGCGCTACGCGCGGGCGCCGACGATTACGTGACCAAACCGTTTGCCTTCGAGGAGCTCCTCGCGCGCGTGGAGGCCCTGTCCCGCCGGCCACGCGCGCGGCTGACGCCGGCCCTCAAAGTCGCCGACCTGACGCTCAATCTGGATACCCGCGAAGTTGCGCGCGCCGGGAGCGCGATAGAGCTCACGCCCAAGGAATACACCGTGCTCGAGTACCTGATGCGCCACGCGGGGCGCGTCATGAGCAGAACCCTGATCACCGAATACGCTTGGGGGTATCACTTCGATCCGGGAACCAACATAGTGGATGTCGTGATCAATCACCTTCGAAAGAAGATCGACGCGAACAATCCGCGTAAGCTCATTCACACCATCCGCGGCGTAGGCTACGTGATCCGCGAAGAGAGCGCCGCCGGAAAGGGGAGCTAGGGCCAGTGGTGTCGACCAGGGTAAAGCTGACGATCGCGTTCGTGGCCGGAATGATCGCCGTTACGATTACCCTTTTCCTGGCCGTGCTGACCGCCCGCAACAACGCAGTCTACCACGACATCGCCCAGTACGCAGCCGCCCAGGGTGACTTAGCCTCGCGCGTGATAATGGACGCCGCGCAGGCCAAACAGAAGGTGCTCGCCAACGGCGACACCGCGCTCATTCCGCTGCTCTCGAGCAAGCTTGTGGATCGGCTTCAGGTGGTGCCTGGCTACATCGTTGTCGTAGACACTGCGGGGCGCGCTGTCTACCGGTCCAACGACGTGATGCGCCTGAAAGGTGAGGACATGGCGACGCTCGAGACGCAGCTCCAGGATCTGCCGAAATCCGGAGAGGCTCTGATCTTTTCGCTTGACTCGCTCCAGGAGAAGCTTCTCTTCGTGTCCCACTCGTTGCCCGGGACGCCGGGCGGGTTGAGCCGGATTGCATCGGGCGCAGTTGCCACGCGCGCCAGCACGGTTCCCCGCGAGTACCTGCTCGACGCTGCGTTGATCGTCCCACTCATCATCACTGCGGCGGGGATGGGCGCCTTCGTCTTTCTCGGCCGAACGCAGCGGCAGCTCGCGGAGATCACCACCGAGGTCGCTGCCATCACCGACGGACGCAGCCTTCACAGGCGATTGGCGTTGAGCGAAGAAACGACGGATTTCGCCGATCTGGTGATGACGCTCAACGCGATGATCGGGCGCCTCGAGACTTCGTTCGGCGCGCTGAGGCGATTTACCGCTGACGCCAGCCACGAGCTCAAGACTCCGCTCGCGGTCCTGCGCGCCGATGTCGAGCGGGCGATGCACGACAGCTCGAGCCAGACCGAGCGAATGGTGGCGCTCGAGGAAGCGCTCCAGGAAGTCAGGCGAATGACGGATCTGGTCGAGAGCCTGCTCACCTTGGCACGCGCAGACGAAGGGCGATTCGACATCTATCGGGAGCCCATCGAGCTCCAGCCGCTCGTTCAGGAGGTCTACGAGACCGCGCTCATCCTCGGCGAAGCGCAGGGGGTGACGGTCAACCTGCCGTTCACGACTGACGTCGTCGTGATGGCGGATCGGACCCGTCTGCGGCAGCTCTTTATCAACCTCGTCACGAACGCGATCAAATACACTCCGGCCGGCGGCAAGGTGGAGCTCGGTCTCGGCCGACACCCGGACAACGTGACATTCGCGGTGCGTGATACCGGAATCGGAATCTCGGCGGCGGACTTCCCGCACATCTTCGAGCGCTTCTGGCGGGCCGACAGGGTACGGTCGCGAATGTCGGAGCGGGGCGGATTCGGACTGGGCCTGGCGATCAGCCAGTGGATCGCGCAGGCGCACGGCGGGACGCTTACCGCATCTTCCCGGCTTGGCCGGGGCAGCCTGTTCACCGTCACGCTTCCCATCGCCAGCGACGCCGAGCGCGCTTAACCGTTCGCTAATGCGAACGTTAGCAGGCTTTCATGCATTGCTAACGCGTGCGCTATTCCTCGCCGTGTAGGACTCCAAGAAGTTGTGGGCGACATACTTCCCGGAGACCAAATGCTGGACAGGCTTCTCGAGTCCGAGACCAATCGGGAGCGTTCCGTCAGTGGCGCTGTCGCGAGCGTCGCCACGGACACCGCTCTGATCGGGTTCGCGATCTATGCTACCGCGCAAGCCCGGCTCGAAGCAGCGCCGCCAACTCAGGTGGTTCGCCCCTTTTACTACGCTCCGCCCCGGCCGCCAACCTCGTCCAGGCCCGCTCCGGGAATTGCCTCGCACACCATCAAGGCGCGGCTGGTCTTCGTGGATCCTGCGGTCAGCATCAGTCTTCCTTCGGTCGACGTCCCTTTGCCCACACTCGGCTCAACCGACTTTCGCCACGATCCAATCGGTGGCTCGGCGCCATTTGGGGCGGGCCCACCGGTCCAGAGGGGGTCTATACCACGTTCACAGCGGACCAGGTCGAGAAGCAGGTCTCGCTCATCTCGGGCAGTGCGTCGCCCAGGTATCCTGAAGCCTTGAGAATTGCAGGAGTCGAGGGCCAGGTCGTCGCGCGGTTTGTGGTCGATGGCGAGGGCCGCGTCGAAGAAGGCACAGTCAAGTTCGTGCGGTCCGATAATCCTCTCTTCGACGACGCTGTGCGCTCCGCGCTCAGTCGGATGCGGTTCGCGCCGGCCGAGATCGCTGGCAAGAAGGTGCGGCAGCTCGTGGAAATGCCTTTCGTGTTCGCTCTATCCCGATGATTAAGGATGGGTTAATACTATTTCATGGATTCTTAATCTTGGCGCTATTCCATCGTGTTCCGGTTCTCAACACTTTTCGTCCACGAACTTCACTTGGGTGAGGAATGTTTAACCAACTGATCGAGTCGAAGGCGCAGAAGCAGAAGATGGCAGGCGGTACGGTGTTCAGCATCGTACTCCACACCGTCCTCATCGCAGGGGCCGTTTATGCGACCGCCCGTGCCGGCGTGAAGGACGACAAGGCGAAGGCCGAAAAGATCCAGTTCGTGGAGATGAAGAAGGAGCCGCCGAAGGTACCGGATAAGCCGCCGCCGAAGGAAGTCATCGTCAAGCCGCCACCGCCGAAGGGCTTCCAGGTTCTTCGCGCCCCGGTCAGGATCGACATCAAGATCCCCGAGATCGATCTCTCGAAGACCATCACCAACGAAAACGACTTCAGCGGCAAGGGCGTGAAGGGTGGCACCGGCAACGGCATCGTCGGTGGAACGGGTCCCGTCACGAACCAGACCTACTTCGAATTCCAGGTCGAGAAGCCCGCGGAGATGTTGCAGGACAGCCCCAAGCCGAAATATCCGGCGGTTCTGGAAAGCTCAGGCATTGCCGGGGAAGTCCAGGCACAGTTTGTGGTGAGAAGTGATGGCAAGGCCGACGTGGATCAGTTCAAGGTGCTGAAATCGACCAACGAGCTTTTCACTCAGGCGGTAAAGAGCGTTTTGCCGAGGATGCGGTTCAGCCCGGCGATGATCGGCGGCAAGCCGGTCAACCAGCTCGTTCAACAGTCCTTCCAGTTCGCCGTTCCGCGCTAACAACAAACCTTCGGGAGTAAACAATGCAGCTGTCACTACTCGACATTTACAACCAGATGGGCAACTTCGCGAAGGGCATTGTGTTTATCCTTGCCATCATGTCGATCTGGTCACTCTCGGTCGCCATCAAGAAGTGGTGGGACCTGCGGGCCGCTCAGAAGGAGACCCGCAAATTCGCCCCCGAGTTCTCCCAGTTCCTCGAGGAAGACAATCTTGCGGAAGCGGTCACTCTCGCCGACAAGTACAAGAAATCGCACGTCGCTCGCGTGCTTGGTGGAGCGCTGACGGAGATTCGCCCTCTCATCCAGGACGGCTCGGTAACGGTCGCCGACATCAATTCAGCTGAGCGCGCGGTCGAGCGCGAGATGCTGATGACGATCACCGACTTGAAGCGCGGTCTCGGCATTCTGGCGACGGTCGGCGCGACGGCTCCGTTCGTCGGACTGCTCGGAACCACTATGGGAATCGTGAACTCGTTCGCCGCGATGGCCGCCTCAGGATCGGGCGGACTCGCTTCGATCTCGTCGGGTGTATCCGAGGCCCTCATCACCACGGCGTTCGGTCTGATCGTCGCGATCCCCGCCGTGTGGCTCTTCAACTACTTCCAGATCAAGATCGACAATCTCACCGCCGAGATGACGTATACCTCGAAGGAGATGATCGACTACATGATCAAGAACATCTCGGGCACCGGAGAGTTCGGCCGCTCGCGCTTCACCCGTGAGTTCAACACGACGGCAACCGCGGGCTCCAACCCGATCTCGCAGTAACCCGGGGAGGGTTTAAGCAATGGCGATGGCTGCTGGCAGTTCTGGGGGCGTGAAGGCTTCGCCGAACGTGACGCCGATGATCGACGTCATGCTCGTGCTGTTGATCATCTTCATGCTCGTGATCCCGGCGATTACCGCGGGATTCCAGGCAATTCCGCCTACTGGCGTCAACCTGAAGCCGCATCCTGAAGAAGATCAGGATCAGGTTCTGGGCATCGATGCCAAGGGGCAGTACTACCTGAACAAGAAAGCAATCCCGAACGCCGAGCTCGGCGTCCGCTTGAAGCAGATCTTCGAGAACCGCACGGAAGACAAGCTCCTGTACGTCAAAGCGCACAAGGATCTGCAGTACGGCAAAGTGCTCGACGCGCTGGACATCGCGGCCCATAACGATGTTACCGTCACTGGCATGATCACCGATCAGCGTCCGGGCACGGTCTCCGGAGTCAAGGCCGACAACCTGTTCAGCGCTCCGCCGGCGGCAGCTGGAGGGAAGAAATAATGGCCATGTCTGGAGGAAGCACGGGCAGCCTGACCAACGAGATCAACGTCACGCCGATGATCGACGTGCTGCTGGT
>CATPBN010000135.1 GCA_955652635.1 uncultured Gemmatimonadaceae bacterium | reverse complement strand
GTACAATGTTTCCTTCCTTCCCTTCCTCAAGTTCTCTCTCACTCGATCGAAGATGATGATCGTGTCGTTGAGCGAATAACCGAGCACGGTCAGAAGACCCGCCACGACCGTGAGCGAGATCTCGAGGTGCATCAGCTTGAGGAACGCGATCGTGGTGAAGACGTCGTGGCTCGTCGCGATCACCGCGGCGGTCGCGAAGCGCCACTCGAATCGTATCGACAGGTAGATCAGCGTGATGAGGAACGAAAGGAGGATTGCAGTGATCGCGCCCCGGCGGAGCTCACTGCCCACGCGCGGACCCACGGCTTCGGTCCGGATTGTCTTGAAGCTGTTCGCTCCGAATTTCTGCTTCAGCACCTGCTCGATCCGCACCGAGACGCTCTCGGCGCCATTCGCCTGCGCGGCTACTGCTGCCGCGTTCTGCGCTCGCACGGTGAAGTCCCGATTCGTGCCAAACTGCTGGATCTCCGCGCCCTGGATGCCGGCCTGATCGAGCGTCGCGCGAATCTCACCCACGTCGGGTGGCTTGACGAACTGGAGCTGCATGAGCGTTCCGCCCGTAAACTCGATGCTGTAGTTGGGCGCCTTGACCGCCAGCGATCCGAGACCGAGAACGATGAAGGCGATGGTGATGCCCGCCATGACCTTCCACCAGCGGATGAAATCGTAATTGGTGTCGTGAAGAATTCGAAGCATTAAATGCTCAGTGAGGTCTGGGCTTCGCCGGAGCGATTGAGCCACAGCATGTAGAACGTGCGCACCACGAAGATCGAGGTGACCATCGAAGCGGCGATACCAGCGAGCAGCGTGACGGCGAACCCACGGACCGGACCGGTTCCGTACTGATAGAGCACGGCAGCGGTCAGCGCCGTCGAAACGTTGGAGTCGACGATCGCGCTCATCGCGTGACGGAATCCTTCATCGATAGCGGTGCGCACTGTCTTACCGTGAACCAGCTCTTCGCGGATTCGCTCGAAGATCAGAACGTTGGCGTCGACGGCGATACCGATGGAGAGAACGAATCCCGCGAGACCGGGCAGCGTGAGCACAGCATTGAAGCCAGCGAGCGCCGCGAGCGTGTAAAGGATATAGAGCGCGAGGCCTGCCACCGCGAGCGCCCCAGAGAATCGATAGTAGCCAAGCATGATGATCACCACGAGCGCGACCGCGATCACGCCAGCGGTAGTGGCTTTGTGAATCGAATCCTGACCCAAGCTCGCGCCGATCTGGACTACGTCGATCACCTTGAGCGGGACTGGCAGTGACCCGGCACGAAGCACCAGCGCGAGATCCTGCGCGGCCTGGAGATCCTTGCCGCCCATCGTGATTTGCCCGTTGGCACCGATAGAGCTTTGAATCACCGGAGGCCGCCCCATCACACGCTGGTCAAGAACGATCGCCATGTAATCCTGGATGTGCCGCGACGTCTCCGTGCGGAAGCGACGAGCACCCTCGTTGTTCATCGTGAACTGGACGAGGTTTCCTTCTGTCGGCGAGGTGTTGGGCTTGGCATCGGTCAGGAACTCGCCCGTAATGATCGGTTTGGCGTCGAGAACATAAAGAGCGCGATAAACGCGGTTCCCGAGAGAGGTCGTGTCGCTGCTCCAGCGAAGGACCTTCCCGGGCGGAAGCGCGGCAGCGACTTCAGGAAGCGAGAGATACTGGGTCATGGTGGCCACATCGCTCTGCGCAACGTAGTACTCACCCGGCATCTGTCCCTGCTGAACCAACTTCGAGAAAGCGCCCGGGCCACCCACGGTTGTCACAGCTGCCTTCGCGCTATCCGTTTTCGAGCTGTCGGCTTTCTTCGAAGTATCTGCAGTGAAGAGCGACTGCAAACCGGCGCCGGCCGAAGTGTCCGTCTTGGCCGAGGTTCCGGTAGAACCCGCGACCGCGAGCTTCTTGTCCTTCAATACGGCGTCGAGGCGGGGCAATGACTTCTCGAGCGCCTGAGTCTTGTCTGTGATCTGGAACTCGAGAAACGCCGACTTCTGCACGACGTCCTGGGCTCGACGGGGATCGTCGATGCCTGGCAGTTCGACGATGATGCGGTCGTTGCCAGCCTTCTGGACGACCGGCTCGGAAACACCGAACTCGTCGATTCGATTGCGCACGACCTTGAGAGCGTTGTCGATCGCCTTGCTCTTGTCGGGAACGGGGCCTTTCGACTCATCCACTTCCAGGGATAGGTGCATCCCTCCCTGAAGATCGAGTCCGCGCTTCAGCGGAACGCGTCGGACCGTGTCATAGACGAATTCGCCATTGCGCTTGACGCGCTCGACGACGGTACGAGGAAAGAGCGCCCAGATGGAGCCGGCGATGAGACCAAGAATTACGAGGAGACGATACTTCAGACTCATGCTGCGGAATTGGGAAGAGTTTGCACTTCGGAATTAGCCTGTAAGGTTACCGGAAAGCTGAACCTGAGTCAACGCATTTCTGGCTTCGCGCTCATCGTGTCGCAGCTGCGCGGACAGCTGTTCCGCCGAGGCAAATTTGCGCGTCGCACGAAGGCGCGCGACAAAATCAATGCGGACGTGCGCGCCGTAGAAATTGCCGGCAGTATCGAATAGATGCGCTTCAAGAGATGTCGCCGAATCGCCGAAAGTGGGCCGCGGGCCGAGGTTCATCATGCCTCCAACTGGACCAGCTGGAGTCTGGACCCGCACCGCATATACACCTTCAGGCGGCAGAAGCTTCCTCGACGGCGGCGGCCCCAGGTTCAACGTTGGAAAACCAATCGTGCGCCCTCTTTGTGCGCCCTCGATCACTCGACCGCTCACCGAGTACAATCGACCGAGGCTCGCTCGGGCGCGATCCAGATCGCCGCCCGCTATTGCACGCCTGATGGAGGTCGACGAGACCGAGTGCCCATCGGGTGTCGAGACCGGGTCAACGGCCTCCACCCTGAAGCCGTCTCGCTCACCCAGGCTGCGAAGCACGTTTACGTCGCCCGTCCGTTGACGGCCGAAGCCATGATCGTAGCCGATCAACAGCTCGCGCATCTTGAAGCAGCGGCGCAGCATGAGCTCCACGAAATCCTCGGCGGAATAGGACGCGAGCTGGGACGTAAACGGTACGACGGCCATGTAGTCGATTCCGGTCTCCGCGATGACTTCGAGCTTTTCGTCGTGGGTGGTGAGCAAGAGCGGCGCAGCAGACGGATTCACGATCTCGAGTGGGTGCGGATCGAACGTGACGAGCACGCTCGGGATCTTGAGAGATCGCGCCCGAGCGACGACCCGCTCGATCACATCGCGGTGACCACGGTGAACGCCGTCAAAGGTGCCTACGGTAATCACCGTGCTCTTGACGTAGACTGGGAGTCCGGACTCCTCGACGGCGCTGGGGGGGCCTCGCTTAGGCATCAGCTACCACCCGAAGCATCCTGACCCGCGGCGGAGCATCGGCGAGCGTGTCGAGCGTCGCCGCGTCGGCGACATCGAAAGATCCAACTCGCGTGCGTCTGAGCGAGGCGAGGTGAGCCGCCGATGAAGTGAGGCGTCCGAGATCGCGTGCGAGCCCGCGAATGTAGGTTCCTCCGCTGCACGTCACGGTTGCGGAGAGACAACCTGCGTCGAGCCCGCGGATTTCCCAGGCGTGCACGGTGACGTCTACCGGTTGAAGATCGAGCGGCTCCCCTCGCCTGGCGGCATCGTAAGCGCGCGTACCGTCGACGCTCTTGGCCGAGTACGCGGGAGGAACCTGCGATATGGTGCCGGTGAGTGACCGCACCGCTGATCGAATGGCGGCCTCCGCCGGCGGTGGCGCTTCCCGAATTACGGTTCCGGTCGAATCGTCGGTGTCGGTCTCCGTCCCGAACTTAATTGCTGCCTCGTAGACCTTTGGCTCCATGTCGAGGAAATTGGCGAGACGCGTGGCGCGTCCAAGAAGGAGCACCAGGAGCCCGGTAGCAAACGGGTCTAACGTGCCAAGGTGCCCAATGCTCCGCTCGGCGTAAATGCGACGGACTTGCTGCACGACATCGTGTGAAGTCATGCCGGCGGGCTTGTCTACGAGCAGCAGCCCCTCGACCAGCGAGCCGTCTGCGCGGGAGTGCTCAGTCGTCTTTTCTTCCCCGCGCAACGGCAGCGTCTTGTTTCTTGACGTCGGCGAGGAGCGACTCGATTCGCGCCGCACGCGCGATGGTATCGTCTTCCTTGAATTGAATCTCGGGCGCGACACGGAGCTGGAGCTGACGCGCCACGCGCGAGCGGAGATGCAAAGCCACGCTGTCCAGACCATCGAACGTAGCCTGCTTCTCGGTATCGCTTCCGAGAACGCTCACGTACACGCGAGCGTGGCGAAGATCGGGGCTGACCTCCGCGCCCGTCACCGTCACGAACCCGACTATCCGGGGATCCTTTGCCGATTCAGTGAGGAAGGTGGCTACCTCGACGCGGACCGCTTCGGCGACGCGGTCCGCTCGACGCGTGTTACGCAGAAGCGCCCGCCGCTGAAGTCAGTGTTCGAGCCACTTGCTCCTTCCTGTAGCACTCGAGCACATCACCGACTTTGATGTCGTTGAAGTTCTCGACGCCAATGCCGCACTCGAAGCCTTCGCGCACTTCCTTGACGTCGTCCTTGAAACGGCGCAGCGACGAGATGTTGCCATCGTAGATCTCGACGCTGTCGCGCATCACGCGAACGCGCCCAGTACGGTTGATGACGCCACTGCGCACGGAGCAGCCGGCAATGACCCCCATCTTCGGGACCTTGAACAGCTCGCGCACCTCGGCCTCGCCGAGCACGACCTCGCGCTCTTCGGGACGAAGCATTCCCTCCAAAGCCGCGCGCACGTCTTCGACAGCCTCGTAAATGATCTTGTACAGCTTGATCTCAACGCCCTCACGGTCGGCTGCCGACCGCGCGTTGTTGTCGGGACGGACGTGGAAGCCGACGATGATTGCACCCGAAGCGCGCGCAAGGAGAATGTCGCTCTCCGTAATGGCGCCAACGCCACGGTGGATGACTTCGACGGAGACTTCTTCGTTCGACAGCTGCGCGAGTGCGTCAGCCAACGCTTCGGCCGGGCCGCCCTGATCGGCCTTGATGACGATGCGGAGAGTTCGAGCCTGACCGGGCGCCGTCTGGGACATGAAATCTTCGAGCGACACAACGCCTTTCGCGGTGCGACGGCTCTTCGCTTCGCGGTCGAGACGCTGACGGCGCTGCGCGATCTCGCGTGACTCCATCGCGTCTTCCACGACGACGAACTGATCGCCCGCCATCGGAACACCACCGATGCCCAGAACCTGCACCGGAATGGCCGGGCCCGCGTCCTTCACTGCGCGACCGCGCTCGTCGAGGAGCGCTCTCACGCGGCCGGAATACATGCCGCAGATGAAGTCGTCGCCGACGTGAAGCGTTCCGTTGCTCACCAACACCGTCGCAACCGGACCCTTGCCCGGATCGAGCTGGGCTTCGACTACCGCGCCCTGCGCGCTTCTGTTCGGGTTCGCTCTCAGATCCAGGATTTCGGCCTGCAACAGAATCTGATCGAGGAGCGAATCGATGCCGGTTCCCTTCTTCGCCGAGACTTCGCTCGACAGCACCGTGCCCCCGAACTCTTCGAGCACCACACCGTGCTGCAGAAGGTCCTGCTTCACTTTCATCGGGTTTGCGCCCGGAAGGTCGATCTTGTTGATCGCGACGATGATGGGCACGCCCGCGTTCTTGGCGTGGGAGATGGCCTCGATCGTCTGTGGCATCACCTGATCGTCCGCAGCCACAACGAGCACGACGATGTCCGTGACTTGTGCGCCGCGTGCGCGCATGGCTGTGAAGGCTTCGTGGCCGGGAGTGTCGAGGAAAGTGATCGACTTGCCACCGGGCAGATCGACGTGATACGCACCGATGTGCTGCGTGATTCCACCCGACTCGCCCGCAACCACGTTCGCCTTGCGGATGTAGTCGAGCAGGGATGTCTTTCCGTGATCGACGTGACCCATGATGGTCACCACTGGAGGTCGCGGCTCGAGCTGCTCGGCTGTGTCGTCGGCCGTTGGCGTAGTCTTGAGGTCGGCGGCGTACTCTTGCTCCTTCACCGCCTGGAAGCCGAACTCGCCGGCAATCAGCTCGATCTGATCGAAGTCCAGCCTTTGGTTGATCGTCACCATCAGTCCGAGATTCTTGAACGCGAAGCCGACGATCTGAACAGCGGGCGTCTTCAGTATCTGCGCCAGCTCGCTCACGGTGATGAACTCATTGACGCGGACAGTCTTCTTCTCGCGCTCGACCTCGGCCGCATGCTGCGCGGCGAGCTCCTCACGATAGCTGCCGTCTTCCGCGCGGCGTGCGCCACCGCGACGAATCGGTCCGCGCATGGAGGCCATTGTTTTGCCGATATTCGCCGACACCGCTTCCTGATCGACGCCTCGTTTCCCTTTCTTACCCCGACGCGCACCGCGATCCTCGCCGCGACCTCCGCCCCCGCCAGCGCCACGGTCGTCGCGCCGAGTTGGGGCAGTGTTGGCGCCCGGCGCAGCTGAAGCAACCGGACGTGGTGGAGTGTACGGCGCACCGGTAGCAATCGGTCGCGGACGCGGCGCACCTGGAACTACAGGCTGTGGGCGCTGGCGTTCGCGGTCGCGCCCATCGGCGCGCTCGGGAGTACTGTGAGTGGTCTGCGCAGGAGCCTGAGTCGCCTGAGCAGTCTGCCTGGCGGGTGCCGGCATCGTCCGGGAACGGTCCGCTACCGCTGCGTCGCTTGCGGACGCCGCGAT
>CATPBN010000134.1 GCA_955652635.1 uncultured Gemmatimonadaceae bacterium | reverse complement strand
GGAAAGGAGTGACTGGCGGATGGGGCGCGATTTTGAACGTGGCTCGCGACGCCGGCAAGCTCAAGGTCATCGACGTCTATTTCGGGTTCGACAAGCCGTACACTCTGTTCGCCGGACTGATCGGCGGCGCGTTCCTGTCGATGGCCTCGCACGGTGCAGATCAGCTGATCGTGCAGCGCCTGCTCGCTGCGTCCAACCTCAAGGAATCCCGGAAGGCGTTGATCGGCAGCGGCATCGCTGTGTTCTTCCAGTTCACGCTTTTCCTGATGATTGGGATTGGGTTGTACGCGTACTACCACGCCCGTCTGTTCGCGGTGCCCGACTCGATCTTCCCGACGTTCGTCGTGGACTCGATGCCCAACGGATTGAGGGGCTTGATTGTCGCCGCCGTCCTCGCCGCCACGATGAGCGCCCATTCCGGTGCGATGAACTCACTCGCAGCGTCGACGACCCACGACATTTATTTGCCCCTGTCCGGCAGGAGCGCGGAAGACCCGCGCACCCTCAAGATGGCAAAACTGTTTACACTCTTTTGGGGAGCCGCGCTTCTCATCGCTGCCCTCCTCTACAAGCAGCAGGGTACGCCGGTCGTCGTCATCGCGCTTTCGATCGCGTCATTCACGTATGGCGCCTTGCTCGGCGGCTTCTTCCTCGGCATGCTGTGGAGGCGCGCCATCCAGCGGGATGCGATCCTCGGCATGGCCGTCGGAATCATCGCAATGAGCTTTGTCGTGTTCTCCAAATGGATGATGACGGTTTTCCCTTCAATGACGGCATTTCTTACCACGCTCTCACACATCGCGTTCCCGTGGTACGTGCTGATCGGAACGTCGTTCACAATGGGAGTCGGTATCCTTTCGTCGTTCACGCACGCGCCGCCGAACGAGGGAGATCGCTGGAATGAGTGAGATCGTGATTGGCGTCGACGGTGGCGGATCGAAGACCACTGTCCTCGTTGGCACCGCCCTGGGCGAGGTGCTGGCAACGGTCGACGGAAGCAAGTCGGCGGTTTCGCCGGGACAAGCCGAACGTTCCGCGGATGTGATCGCTCAACTGGTAACGCGCGCACTCGGCGAGATCGCGCAGCCGGGCGCCATCTTTCCTCGAGTTCTCTACTGCGGCGTGGCCGGAACGGGGCGGGAGGAGGAGCGTCGGGCGCTCCACGCCGCGCTGGACGCGAAGGAACTCGCGGAAGAAGTCGTCATCGATTCCGACGGGTTGATCGCCATGTACGATGCATTCGACGACCGCGCTGGAATTCTTCTGGTCGTCGGGACCGGCTCGATCGCCTACGGCCGAAGTCCCGCCGGAGAAATCGTTCGTTGCGGCGGCTGGGGTCCCGCGTTCGGAGACGAAGGGAGCGGTGGCTGGATCGGCAAGCGCGCGCTTGGCATTGTCGCCGCGTCCAGCGACGGACGAGAGCCGGCAACGGCCCTTCTCTTCCCCATCCTGGCCGCCACGCAGTGCGAGGATGTGCAGGATCTCGTTCCGTGGGCGGCAGCGGCCGACGCGCGTGCGTTCGCCGCGCTCGCGCCAGTCGTCTTCAGCACCGCCGCGGCCGGGGATCAACGCGCCAATGCTCTCATCACCCTTGCCGCCGAAGAGCTCGTGCTCCACATCCGCGCCCTGGCCCGTCAGCTATTTACGGACGAGCGCGCCGCCGTCGCGGTCGCACTGAGCGGCGGATTGATGCAGCGTGGCTCTCCGCTCAGGAAGCGCTTGGAACAGCGCCTCAAGTCGGCTGTCCCTGGGGCACAGCTTCGATCGGAAGAAGTCCTTCCTGCGCGAGGAGCACTTCGGGCTGCGGCGCGCCGAATTCGCCTTCCCACTTAGCCATCACGACGGTCGCGAGACAGTTACCCACGAGATTCGTGGCCGTGCGCCCCATGTCCATGAGCGAGTCCACGCCAAGAATGATCGCGACTCCCTCCAGCGGTAGACCGAAAGTCGCCAGCGTCCCAGACAGAATAACGAGCGCTGCGCGCGGAACCGCCGCGACCCCTTTGCTCGTGATCATCAGCGTCACCATCATCAGCAGCTGAGTCGTCAGCGTCATCGGATGTCCGGCCGCCTGCGCGACGAAGACCGACGCCACCGCCAAGTAGAGTGTCGATCCGTCGAGATTGAACGAGTAACCCGTTGGCATCACGAACGCGACGATCCGGCGCGGAACTCCGATCGCTTCCATCGATTGCATCGCGAGCGGTAGCGCTGCTTCGGACGAGGTCGTCGAGAAAGCGATCAATGCCGGCGATCTGACGGCTCGAATGAACTGCTTCAGCGGAACCTTGAACAGCAGGGCAATCGGCAGCAGGACTATCAGGAAGAATGCGATCAGCGCGCCGTACAGGGTGAGAACGAGCTTGCCGAGGCTGACCAAGACCCCCAGGCCTCCTTGCGCCACTGTGACGGCGATTGCGGCCCCGATGCCGATTGGGGCGAAGCGCATAACAATGAGCGTTAACTTGAACATTACATCCGCCAACCCTTCAGAGGCCCCGAGGACGATCTGCTTTGATGGGCCGCTCACTTTTGACAGTGCTACCGCGAAGATCACCGCAAAGAAGACAACCTGGAGCACTTCGTTTTTCGCCGCGGCGTCGAAGAAGCTCGTCGGCACGAGGTGCTCGAGGAATCCGGTCCCCGTCTGAGTG
>CATPBN010000133.1 GCA_955652635.1 uncultured Gemmatimonadaceae bacterium | reverse complement strand
TTATTCGCGCCCCGCCCGCCACCGATAAAGGGATGCGAATAAACGACGAGGTACATGTTGCCGCTCGACTGCTCGATCGGCGTCGCGGCACGAACGGCCGGAACGGGCCGCGCGGTCGTCGGCTCGCCCAGCGACCCCGATGCGATGCCCCGCGGCAGAGCGGCGGCGAGTCCGGCCGCGCCTCCTGGAAAGCGGCTGATCAACCAGGAGCGGTAGTCGGCCATTGGATAGCGCGCAGCACTGCCGAGATCTTTTTTCGCGACAGCGATCAGGACATCGGACGTTGCGCGCGTGTCGAACACCGGATCCATCGTTGGTTGCTGAAGCGAGATCGTTCCGCGAATCGGCTCGGCGTCTCCCCACTGCTCTAGCGAGTGATGATCGGGGAGAACGAGGTCGGCGAGCTCGGACGTTTCGTCCGGATAGCTCGAGAAGCTCACCTTGAACGGCACCTTCGCCATCGCTGCTGCAAATCCAACCGACTTTGGAAGCGTGAACGCTGGATTCGCCCCGCGCACCATCAGTAGCGAGACTCCACCGGAGTTCATGCGCTCCGCGAGAGCGCGCAGCTCCGCGGGCGCAGCCATGCGATCGAAGCCGAGGTAGCCTTCGTTCGGCTTGATGGTTACGCCGACATTCCCCCTGGACTGATTGAGTGCGTTTGCGGCGAGTGCTACTTCCAGTCCGTCGCCACCACCGCCGCCGGCGAGAACCATGCTCGGCTTGGTTGAGGCGAATTCGCGCGCGAAGCCATCAAGAACACTTGCAGCGACGCCAGTCGCCTGGGATGCCTGCTCCGGGGTCAGCTGTCCGCCAAGCATGCGCACGATCGACATCTCGCTGCCCGGCCGGCAGTCGATCCACTGATCAGCGTTGAGACCGGTCAGCGACCGCCGTGGTCCAACATAAATGAGTCTCGGTGCTCTTTCGTGATCGGCGCGCGCATCGGCGAAATCGAGCTGCTGTGGCACCATCGCACCCCAGCCATCGAGGAAGTCGGCTCCGATCGAAACGACGAGTCGAGCAGCGCGGAAATCGAGGTGCGGCCATGCGACGCCGTAGCTCTGGCGGTTCGCGGCAATTGCGGCGTGATCAGCGTCAGCATCGTAGCTCAGATGCGCGGGCATTCCCGACCCGGCGAGCCACGCGTCGAGAAAACCCGGGAAACTTCCCGACTCATGCTGATTGATGAATACCGCGCTGACTGCGCCCCGACTCCGAGTCTCTCCCAGTTTCTGCGCGAAGACTTGCAGCGCCTCATCCCAGGTCACGCTTTGGAGCTGCCCGTTGCGCCGAAGCATCGGCCCGCGATATCGATCGGGATTGTAGAGACCTTGCAGAGCGGCCTGTCCGCGCGCGCACAGCGCGCCGCGGTTTACGGGATGATCCGGGTTACCCTCGAGCTTGATCGTTCGCCCGTCACGAGCCTCGGCGAGGAGACCGCATGCGACGGAGCACTCGCGACAGGTCGTCGCGTAATACGTGGATACGCCCGGTACGGTCTGATCCGGCGAAACGAGATACGGAATGAGCTTCTCGACTTTCTCGGAGGCGCATCCGAACATCGTTGTTGCGGCGGTGCCGACGCCCAGCACCTTGAGAAACTCACGGCGCTTCACTCCGTTCACTGCGGTGCCCGGGATCGGCGAAGCTTCTTGCTCGATGCTCATTCTATTAGTAGTGACACGAGCTGCAGTCGTATCGTGCGCGGAATGGCGGATTCGACTGCCCGATGTGACAGTTGATGCACCAGCCCATGTTGAGCGACGACGCCTGATAAACCTGCTTCATGTTCTGGATTGCGCCGTGGCAGGTCTGGCAAGTAACACCGGCGTTCACGTGCCGCATGTGCGGGAAGTGCACGTATTCGGGCAGCTTGTGGATGCGGATCCAGGGCACCGGCTGCTTCTTGTTCCAGTACGACGCGAGCTTCTGAATTTCGGGTTTTCCTGTCGCGACGACGGTGTGACAACCCATGCAGGTGCCCACCGCTGGGAGACCGGGGTCGAAGGACTTGTTCGCGGAGAAGTGACAGTAGAGGCAGTTCATCTTCAAAGTGTCCACGTGGATCGTGTGGCGGAACGCGACCGGCTGCACCGGACTGGTCCCTTCCTCAGAAGAAGCACCGCTGTATGCAGAGAGCATGGTGGCCAGCGCCGCGATACATACAAACGCCGGCACTGCGAACCATCTGCTTCGCAAGTTCATCCGCGATTATTCGTGTAAAGGCGAGTTAATCAATCGGCTTTGTGAAGAATTTCACAAGCCGATCGACAGGCGGAAAAATGTCCGGACACGTATAGCGGCGCAAGGTGCGATGTTACTGCTGCAAACCTCCGGCCTTTCTCTTAGTGATGCGGTCGATTGTCCGAATCACTTCTATGAAAATCGCGCGCAGCAAGGCCAGCTCGCGCGAGTCGGGTGCGGCTCGATAAAAGAGGGTCCGCACGCTCCGCATAATGTGCTCGTGGAAGCGCGTCTTGAAGAAATCGACAGCGTAGAGCGCGCTCTCGGTGTCGGCGAAGAGCTTCTCATATTCTTCGGCTGTCGCGGGCGGCGCGTCCTTGCGTGGCGGTGCTAGCGTGCGGGTCGCGTCGGCCGCGGAGAGATGCAATTCATAGAGGGCGATCAATACCGCCTGCGCGAGATTGAGTGAAGCGTGGTCCGTCGTCGGGATCGTGACTACGATGTGCGCTCGATCGAGTATCTCGTTCGGCAATCCTTTGTCTTCCCTGCCGAACAGGATGGCGACGGGTCCCTCGCGCGCGAAGTCGAGGAGCTCCACTCCCGCTAGTCTGGGAGTCGTCACGTCGCGCTTCGCGGCTCTCCTTCTCGCTGTAAATCCCGCCACCCGCACGCAGCCATCGAGAGCCCCCTCTATCGAGTCGCAATTCCTGATGCGCTCGATGATGTCGCCGGTGTCGTGCGCAATCCCTTCCAACCGCCAGGGATCGTACTCTACGGAGCGAACGAGGTAGAGATCCGAGCAGCCCATGTTCTTCATCGCGCGTATCGTCGCCGCGATGTTGACGGGATCCTGTGGCTCGTAGAGAACTACGCGCACTGCCGACAGGACCGTGTCGGGGAGCGACACCGCTGCGCCGGCGCCGCGCTTAGCGGTTCGCGTCACGTCGACTGATGTAGAATGCTGCCCTCTTCTTTTGTGTCACGATGAAAGAAGAAGGCAGCATGGCGCCGAAGCAACAGAGTCGCCGCGGCAGATGAGCGTTGCGCTATACGACCGGTCGACCGGTAATCAGGCGATAGACGACCACAATTACCGCGATCACCAACAGAAGGTGGATCAGCCCGCCACCGACGTGCACGACGAAAAATCCGAGCACCCACAGGATGAAGAGAATTACCGCAATCGTCCACAGCATGATGGGATCCTCCCAGGAGGTGAGTTAGGCCGGGCAAGGTGGCAACGAGCATGCCTGAGCTTCTAAAGTGAGCCCGGTTCGAACAGCTCGTTTTGCGGAGCAGCGTCATATCGGACGCGTCCGGCATCGATTCGGCCAAAGGAAGTGAGACGATGAGGCTCCGTGGCGGCATCGAGTATGTGCAGCACAGAACAGTTGGCGGCTACCGCTGCGTCAGCGATCAGAAACCTGTGACAGCGCCACGGAACCGCCTCGGCGCACATGATCACAGTGGGCTCGCGCCTCGCGAGCACCAGAAGATCTTCGAGCGCTTCCTTGAACTCCCGCGTCTCCATATAGTCGGCGTAGGCCCGGAAACTCGCGTTCCGCCACTGAGTGTTGCGCGAGTCGCGCCGGCCGCGCCGCCGGCCGCCGAGCGACGGAAGGTGAGTGTATCTCAACCCGGCATCGACCAGCGTCCTCTGGAAGGCCGGTTGCGAGAAGTGCGGGTATCGCGCCGATGTGGGGAAGGCGCGAACATCGATCAGATGCGTCGCGCCTTCCCTTGCCAGCAATCCGAGAAACTGCTCGAGCGATCGAGTCGAATGACCGATCGTGAAAAGTCTAGCGGGGTCCACGCTCCACGAAGCTGCCCCCCTCTACCCTCGGACTCCCAGAGGGAGGAGTAAGTCCTGTCGATCCGGTTTGATGGAGAGCCTGACGGCCAAGAAGGATTCTGGTCGCTCGAACGTCGTGTCCCATGTCGATCAAAAGCAGGGCGAGGTCTCCGCTGCCCCACAGCAAGCCGGCCAGCACGACCAGGCGGCTCATCTCGCCGAGTAGCGTCGGGATCGACGTGGTGCCTTGTGTGACGAGGCCAGTGATGATTTCCGAGACGAGCAGGAGCAGCAGGATGATCGCCATGAGCTTGAACAGCTTCGACAGATAGCCCAGGCCCACGTACGGCTCGAGATCCGCCAATCTCACCGGCATCGCGGGATCGCGCTTCGGGTTCGAGGGTGAATGCCGGTGGTCCTCGGCGGGGGTCGTGGGGCTACCGGCGGTTGTCGTGTCCATTAGCTATCTCCTGTTCCGATCCAGCGAGCGGGGTAGCCTCGCGTGTCTATATGGGTGAACGGCCCGTGCGCTGACGTGCCAGAATATATCCCACACCCTCCTATCAGCGAAGGGTGTGCCCGCTCGACGCGGTTGACGGCATCCTGAATTACCTTGGCATCTGCAATATTCACGCGCCCGTCGTGATTCAGGTCGTCCATCTGTCCGTCGCCGTCGTTATCGATGAAGATGTCGTTGGCGTCCCCGTACATATGGCGGCTTAGCGCGGCCCTGCCTCTCGGGTCGCCTCCGCCAGCATTGTATTGGGGGGTCCGAAAGCCGCTCAGGACACGGACGCCGGCGGGATTTATCCCGTGCTCCTTGAGGTCCTGGAGCACGAGCTCGTCCTTGTCGATCAGCTTCATGTCGATGACGATGTATTTTGGCCACACGTTCTGCTGATCGTGGGGCAGGAAGTCCTTGAGCTTGAAATGCTCGGAGAGCTGAGTGTTCTGGTTTTGGGGTGTGACTTCGATGAACCCGCCTGGCGGATCGTAGCTCACTCCCGGTCTGCCCCTTCTCGCCGCGGGCCAGTTTCCGATGTAATAGAGGCCGAGCCTGCCGGCTCTTTTCTCGGCAGCGGGGCGGAGTGTTATCACGCTGAAATCGGCGAGTGGCTTGATTGCATTTCCGATCCGCAGCGCGAGGCTCCAGATGCCCGGTCGCTGCGGCGCAACGAACTTGGATGTTGACTCCGCCGCGGACCCCGAAGAAAACGTCGCCACGGCGCCCGGGGGCAATGTGTCCGCCAACAATTGATCGATCGGCGTTCCCGGCTGTTGAATGCGAACTCTCAGCTTGCCGCTTTCCCCGCGAGCCGGGGGCGCCAGTGCAGCGAGCGCGGCATCGGTTAGGTAAGCGACGGAGTGGGCGGACCCATCTGTCAACGCGGTGGTGATGTTAGCCGTGGCGGGAGTTACTGCGGAGGAGTCGCCGGAGGCACGCGCGCGCGCAATCGACCACGACCAGCCCATGGCGAAGAGAACGAGCAGAACAACCGAGAACACATTGAACAGCCGCTCAGCTCTTCCGGGCGAGTGTCGGAATCCCCGACGAGGCTTTTCCGGGAACGCCAACAACCAATCTCCCGGAGTTGCTTTGCGCGGGGAGGGAGTTGAACTTGCACGTCTCTCTTCCATTCTACCTCTCTAAAGCGGCGCGATGCAGGCAATCACCGACTTCTATCAACGATTCTCGAATCTTCCTGATCTCGTCCAGTGGGCCGGGCTCTTTGGCCTCTCGATAATAGTTTTCTCGGAAACCGGACTCCTGATAGGATTTTTTCTACCCGGTGATTCCCTGCTTGTTACCGCTGGCCTGCTCGCCGCGCACGGATACTTCAATGTATATACGCTGGCTCCAGTCCTCACGCTCGCAGCAATCCTGGGCAATTCCCTCGGTTACTTCATCGGGCGCACCACCGGTCCGAGGATTTTCAACCGGGAAAACAGCCTCTTCTTCAACAAGAAGCATGCTATCCGGGCCCACGAATTTGAGCAAAGATATGGACGAGCGACAATCGTGATCGCGCAGTTCATGCCCGTTATACGGACGTTTTCCCCCGTGATCGCGGGCGTGGGTCTGATGAGATTCCGCGAATTCATCACGTACAACGTGCTCGGTGCCGTCGTTTGGGTGTGGAGTATGCTAGGGATTGGCTACTTCCTCGGGAACTATATCCCTGGAATCGACCGGCATATCGAGATAGTCGTGGTGATCGTGGTGTTCATTTCCTTACTCCCCGGTCTCATCGGCGCTCTCAAGGCGCGGCGAAAACAAAGACGCTTGACCATTCAGGAGAAAGACAATGGCGTTCACACTTCCCCCACTTCCCTACGATTTCGCGGCCCTCGAGCCCCACATCGACGCGAGGACGATGGAAATACATCACGGGAAGCATCATCAGACGTACGTCAACAATCTGAACGCGGCCATCGAGAAGGCCCCTGAGCTCGCCAAGAAATCACTGGACGACCTGCTTCGAAATGTCAGCACCCTTCCCGAAGCGGTCCGCGCCCCGATCCGCAACAACGCTGGCGGGCACTGGAATCACTCGATGTTCTGGCAGATCATGGCGGCTAAAGCCGGTGGGGAGCCGGGAGGCAAGCTCGGTCAGGCGATAAAGAGCACGTTCGGCGACTTTGCCAAATTCCGCGAACAGTTCAGCGCTGCCGGGGTCGGACGGTTCGGGTCGGGTTGGGCGTGGCTGATCAACACCAGTGGCAAACTCTCGATCACCAGCACGCCGAACCAGGATAATCCACTAATGGAGGGCCAGAAGGCGATCATGGGTCTCGACGTATGGGAGCACGCCTACTACCTCAAATACCAGAACCGGAGGCCGGACTACATCCAGGCGTGGTGGAACGTCGTGAACTGGGGCGAGATAGAGAAACGATTCGCTTCGGCGTAGGGATCGCGACACGATCCAGCATCTACGGAACGCAGGGAGCTCTGGGCTTTGCAGCTAAGGCCCAGAGCTTTCCGTTGTTATCGGGCCGCTTCACCTTCGAGGTACGTGTACCCTTCCAGCCCCGCGATGTACTCTGCGATGAAGGTGTTGGCCTCCTGACGCGCGAGAGTTGTCGCGTTAGCCACTTTTCGCCTGAAGGTCGCGAGCAGATCTGAGGCGCGGAATTGCACGTAAGCCAGGACTTCGGTCACGGTGTCGCCGTGCACCAGGTCGGTCACCTCGTATCCCTTGGTCTGAGATAGACGGATGTGCACCGCGTTCGTGTCGCCGAAGAGGTTGTGGAGATCGCCGAGAATCTCCTGATAGGCGCCGGTGAGAAAGATGCCGATGATATAGGGATCGCCGTCGTTGAATGGGTGCAGCTCCAGACTTGGCCTCGACGTGCGGTCGCCGATGAACTTCTCGATCCTCCCGTCGGAATCGCACGTCACATCCTGGATGGTGCCGCGGCGCGTCGGCTCTTCGTTCAACCTGTGGATGGGCATGATCGGGAATATCTGATCGATCGCCCAGCTGTCCGGCAGCGACTGAAACAACGAAAAGTTGCAGAAATATCTGTCGACCATGGTTGCTTCGAGATCGTCGACGATGTCCGAATACTCATCGCGGTCGCGCTGCGCAATCTTCGCCACCACCGCGATCGTGGACAGATATATCTGTTCGGCGATCGCGCGATCGCGCAGCGTGAGCACACCACTGTTGAAAAACTCCTGCGCCCGTTCCTTGTCGAACGTCGCGTCGTGATAGACCTCCCGGATACGCTTTCTCGATACGCGCGGCTTTGAGAGCGATGCGTAGTCGGCGGCCATCTCGTGGAGAAGTGTTGGGTGCTCGTCGTTCAGGTCCGGGACCGCGTTGTCGGCCTGGGACTCGACATCGATGACTCTCAGTAGCAGGAGAGCATGGTGGGCGGTCAGCGCGCGGCCCGATTCGCTGATGATGTGTGGCATCGGCAGCTCGTGCTGCCGGCACGCCTCGGCGAGCGTATAAATCACGTCGTCGGCGTATTCCTGAAGCGAGTAGTTGACGCTCGCCTGTGACGTCGAGTTGCTGCCGTCGTAATCCACTCCGAGACCGCCGCCGACATCGACGTGAGTGATGTCGACACCGAGCCCTCTCAGCTCCGCGTAGTAGCGCGAAGCCTCCTGGAGCCCGGCCTTGATGTAGCGAATGTCAGTGATCTGGGAGCCGAGGTGAAAGTGAATCAGCTTGAGGATGTCGAGACGGCCCTCGTTCTTCAGTCTGTCGACGAGCCTCACCAACTGCGCCGTGCTGAGTCCGAACTTCGACCTCTCGCCACCGCTCTTCGCCCAGCGGCCGGAGCCTTCTGAGTAGAGCTTGATGCGGACGCCCGCCGTCGGGGTGACACCGAGCTCGTCGGCGACCTGGAGCAGGACGTCCACTTCGCTCAATTGCTCGAGCACGATGAAGACCTGGTGGCCGAGCTTTTGGCCCATCAGGGCGAGGCGCATGAACTCCTCGTCCTTATACCCGTTGCAGACGATCAGGTGATCGGTGTGCTCGGCGAGTCCGAGCACGGCCTGGAGCTCCGGTTTGCTGCCGCACTCGAGTCCGACGCCCGCGACCTTTCCAAACTCGACGATCTCCTCGACCACGTGGCGCTGCTGATTCACCTTGATCGGATAGACTGTCGTGTATCCGCCCTCATAGCCGAATTCAGCGCGCGCTCGCGAGAATCTCTCGTTCAGCGATTCAATGCGCGAGCGTAGGATGTCGGAAAAACGCAGCAGCAGCGGAAGGCCCACGCCCTGCTCTTCCAGATCGTTGGCCAGCTCGAAAAGGTCGAGCTCGCGATCGGTTTTCTCTCCTTCGGGACGCACGACCACGTGTCCCGCCTCGTTTATGTCGAAGAAGCCAATGCCCCAGCCCTCGATGTTGTAGAGGGAGCGGGCCGACTCGATCGTCCACGGCTCGGTAGGCGGTGCCGGAGCGGGAGCGTGGGAGCTCTTTGTCGCTGGCGGAATTCGGGTGCCGGTCATCTCACCATTTTAGGGCATATGGCGCTCGAGTGGTACCGCCAGATTGTCACGGATAGATCGTCTCGATCTTCCAGCCCGCTCCGACCCGCGTGTACAGGTGTCGCTCGTGCAGGCGATTCGGCTTCCCTTTCCAGAACTCAATTCGCTCTGGCGAAACCCGAAAGCCAGACCAGTATTTTGGACGCGGGACGTCCTTGCCGGCAAATTCGCTCTCGTATTTCTTTACGCGCTCGTCGAGGGCGGTCGGGGTTTCAAGAGGCTCGCTCTGGCGCGACGCCCACGCCCCGATCTGGCTGAGACGGTGTCGCGTCGCGAAGTAGGCATCGGCTTCCTTGTCACCGACTCTCGTCGCGGTGCCTTCGATCCGCACCTGGATATCGATGGTCGGCCAGTAGAAGCAGAGCGCGGCCTTGGGGTTGGACAGGAGTTGTCGACCCTTTCGACCCTCGTAGTTCGTGTAGAATACGAAGCCGCGATCGTCGAACGCCTTGAGGAGCACGATCCTCACGGACGGCTGACCACGCTCGTCGACAGTGCCGAGCGCCATCGCGGTGGGGTCAGGCAGGATCGAGCGATCGATCTTCTGTGCGAGCGCGTAGACGCTCCGGAATCGCTCTATCGGATCCGGTGGGATCAACTAATATCTCGCCATCGTCGGGTCGACTTCGTCGATCCAGCGAAGAATTCCGCCAGCGAGGTTGCGGACGTCGGACACGCCGGCGTCTGCGAGCTGTTGGGCGGCCCGCATGCTCCGTGCGCCCACCTTGCAATAGAGAATCGTCTCCCGTCGCTTGTCGAGGCGCGGGATCTCCTCGGGGATGCTCGCAAGCGGAACGAGTCGCGCTCCCGGGATGTGCCCGATCTCCCACTCGTACGGCTCCCGGACGTCGATTATCTCGAGTTGTTCTCCCTTGCTCAATCGACTCGCGAGCTGCGACGGCTGGATTTCTTGAATCGCATTCACTGCGTGCGCGCCGCCGCCGCTGCAGAATTCGTCGTAGTCTATGAGCTCTGTGATCTCGTGCGTTCCACAGGCTGGACAGCCCGGGTCTTTCTGAATTGTCAGCGTGCGGAACGACATTCTCATTGCGTCGATCGTGAGCAGCTTACCGACGAGAGTGTCCCCCAGCCCGAGAAGCATCTTGATC
>CATPBN010000132.1 GCA_955652635.1 uncultured Gemmatimonadaceae bacterium | reverse complement strand
TCTTCGAGCTGACCCGCCTGAAGATTCGACACGGCCTGCATCACCACGGGATAGTCGGTGGTGAGAGGTACCTGCGTGAGCGCCTCGCCGGCAAACGCAACGATGCCGATTCTGTCCGACGTGCGACGCGAGATGAAGCGCTTGACCGTCTGCTTCGCCACCTCGATCCGATTCGCGGGACGAAAGTCGAGCGCCAGCATCGAGCTCGAAAGGTCAATGGCTATTACGATGTTGATTCCTTCGCTGGTCTGTTTCTCTACATGGGCACCGGAGCGCGGCCGAGCCAGGGCGACGACGAGAAGAGCCAACGCGACGTTTCGCAGCAGGAATATCGTTCTCGGAATCCAGCTGCCCGTTGCGGGTCCGGTCGCCAGCACGGAGGTGCGCGAGAAGACGATCGCATCCTTCCGCCGACGCATGCGCCAGATCCACCACATGGGAAGGAGCAGCAACAGCCACAGGGCTTCCGGAGTGTAGAGCTCGAACAGCCCGAAGACGCTCACGCGGCCCGCTCCCGCGTTGCCGCCTTTTTCGCGGGCTCAGACTCCGGATTCAGCCTTGCCTCGACGTGATCGACGATCGCGCGCATCTCTAGCCCCGCTTCCCGCGCCTCGTCGCTGGTTATATCTGCCTCCGCAAACTTGACCAGATCCGCGCGCTCGAGGAGACGCGGCAATTCCGCTTCGACACCGTCCCGCGGCTGCATCTCCCGCAGAAGCTCGGACGTGGTGTCGGAGCGACGCACACGAGGGACGCGCGCGGCGAGGTACTCGCGCGCTACGTCAACGGTTAGCGCGAGATACTCGCGTCCACGATCCGCCTCGAGGAGACCCATTCGTTCGATTCGCTCGAACTCGCGTTGCGCGCGGACGTACGGGTCGACCGGTGCCCGCGGTCGGTTTCGGTAACGTCGCCACGCCCACCAGAGAAGAATCCCGACGACGATGGCGGCGAGGAGCGCCAGCCACGGCCACCAGTTGAAGATGGGGAGGACAATCAGCGGGCGCGGTGGCTTGGGGATTCTCAGCGAAGTATCCGCCGGCAGCACTGACCTGACGAACACCGAGGCGCCGGTAAGCGGCAGTTGGCGCTCTGCTCCACCAAACGCGGCTCGCACGTCCGGAATCCGGAGCGGCTGGATGCCCAAGTCCCAGGCTACGAGATGGTAGAGCGCTACGGCGGTGTCGCCCAGCATCGACACGAGCTTCTCGCCACGGAGCTCTATCGGACGAACGCCATTTTGCATGGCCGTGTCGGGCCCGACGGGAAACTCGAAGCGAACGCCCATCGGCGCCGCAATCTTCACGAAGAGATTGAAGGGCTGGCCGATGATCACAGTGTCCGGACTGACCCTGTAACCCATTTGCACCGGTATCGGTGGTCCCACATTTTGGCGAGTCCGTGCCGACTGAGCGAGAGCCGATTGAGGGAGGGCCGCCTGCATGAAGAGGAGGCCAATACCGAGCTTGATCACCGGCGACGGGCCCTCGTTTCGCGCGCGCGAAAGAATCTCAGCAAGGGCTCGACAACGCCGCCTTCGGTGCGCACCGCGACCTCGTCTATCGCCAGGCGGCGCAGGAGATGCTTCCGAGCTTCCCTCTCCGCCGACACTCGTCGCGAATACGAATCGCGCACCTCGGGATGGCTCGTATCGACCTCGAACGTCTCACCGGTTTCCGGGTCGATGAGACGAGCAATGCCGATGTCGGGGAGAAGGCGCTCGCTCGGATCCTCGACCGTGACGGCAACGACATCGTGATGCTGCGCCAGGAGCTTGAGCGGATGATCGATGTCCGCCTCGAGAAAATCGGAGACGATGAACACGATCGCGTGCTCGTTCAACATGCGCGCGACGTAGTCGATCGCTGTCACCATGTCGGTTCCGCGGCCAACCGGCTCGAACGCCAATAGATCCCGGATGATGCGCAGCACGTGTCGCCTTCCCTTCCTCGGTGGAACGACGTGCTCGACGCGATCGGTGAACAGGAGAACACCGACTCGATCGTTGTTCCTGATGGCGGACATCGCGAGAACGGCGGCGAGCTCGCTGGCGAGCTCGCTCTTGAATCGTTTCACGGTTCCGAATCGCTCCGAGCCGGAGAGATCCACGACGAGCATCACTGTCAGCTCGCGCTCCTCGATGTAGCGCTTCACGAAAGGACGACTCATTCGCGCGGTAACGTTCCAGTCGATCGACCGAACTTCGTCGCCGGGCTGGTATTCGCGCACTTCGGAGAACTCCATCCCCTGACCCTTGAAGACGGACCGGTACTCTCCGGTAAAAACCGAGTTGACAAGGCCACGGGTCCGCAGCTCGATGAGCTTGACCTGCCGAAGAATCTCCGGCGGCACTCCCATGGGTTTTTCCGGCGTGCGAGTCGGGGCAGCCTTTTTTTTGCGAAGCCGAAACTTTCCGATCACGGAACCGGGATCGCCTCGAGGACGCGGTTTACGATCTCGTCGCTCGTCACCTCTTCGGCCTCAGCTTCGTAGGTGCGGAGCACCCGGTGGCGCAGCACATCGGGCGCAATCGCCTTGACATCGTCCGGCGTCACGAACGCTCGCCCGCGAAGGAACGCGTGCGCGCGGGAAGCTTGCGCGAGAGACAGAGTGGCGCGCGGACTCGCGCCGAACTCAATCAGAGGCTTGAGATCCGGCAGTCCCGCCTGCTCTGGATTCCGGGTCGCGTGAACGATCTCGACTATGTAGTCGACGATGCGGTCGTCCATGTACAGCTCGGCGATGTGGCGCCGCGTGGCGAGAATCTGCGTTGGCGTGGCGACGCGATCTACCGGTATAGGCTCTCCGCCCGCCATCCTGCGCAGGATTTCCTTCTCCTCATCCCGCGACGGGTACCCGACGTGCAGTTTCAGCATGAATCGGTCGACCTGCGCTTCCGGAAGCGGGTACGTGCCTTCCTGCTCGATCGGGTTTTGCGTCGCGAGAACGAGGAACGGCTCCTCCAGCGTGTGGGTCGTCCCGCCGATCGTGACCTGCTTCTCCTGCATCGCCTCGAGCAACGCAGCCTGGACCTTGGCCGGAGCGCGATTGATTTCGTCAGCCAGAATGATGTTGGCGAAGATCGGACCCTTCTTCACCGAGAATTTTCCGTTGGACTGATCGTAGATCTGAGTTCCGACGACATCCGCTGGCAAAAGATCCGGCGTAAACTGGATTCGACTGAAGGTTGTGTTGATCGTTTCAGCGAGAGTCCTCACGGTAAGCGTCTTCGCCAGCCCCGGAACGCCCTCGAGGAGCACGTGCCCACCAGTCAACAGACTTATGAGAAGTCGTTCGACCATGTAGTCCTGCCCCACGATGCGGCGGCCAACCTGTCGCACGACCTCCTGTACTATCGATGCATCAGCGGCTGTAACGGCGCTTGCTGTCACGTCTTGGTCCTCTCTTGGTGGTCTTGCTTCCGCCGCCGCTCCCAGTGAGGGCGGAGATCATTTCATTTTCCCGCGTGGTCAGCGCTCGCGTCTTTCCTGATTCCAGTGAGCCAAGTTTTACGGGTCCGAACTTCGTTCGCACGAGACGCTCGACCCTGAGCCCGAGCGCTTCGCACAATCTTCTGACTTCCCTCGTCTTGCCCTCCGCGATCGTGAGCTCGAGTTCCCACAGGCCGCGTCCGACTTGACGCGCCGTTACATCGCGCGGGACGACGAACCCATCTTCCAGCTGTACACCCGTCGTAGCCGCTCGTGCCGCGCTTGCGCCGTCGCCCCGCACACTGGCTACGTACGTTCGCTCGATTTCGCTGCTCGGATGTGTCAATTTGTGCGCCGCATCGCCGTCGGTCGTGAGAATGAGCACGCCTTCGGTCATGTAGTCGAGCCGCCCCACGTAGGTGAGACCGGGCACGTCGTCGACCAGCTCAAAGACCGTTTGCCGGCCTTCAGGATCAACGCGTGTGGTGATGACCCCGCTAGGCTTGTTGAGAACGATCCAGTGCGCTGGCGCTGGCGCACCGACTCTCTTTCCATCGAGAGTTATCGTGTCCCGCGCGGGATCGACGCTCTGGCCCGTCGTTGCAATGGCGCCGTTGATCTGCACCCGCCCGGCCGCCACCAACTCCTCGGCGCCTCGGCGTGACGCGACTCCCGCGCGCGCGAGTGCGCGCTGAATTCGCATCGACTTTTCGGGCATCAATCAGCCCGTGGCGGGGCCTCGCCGTTTTCCTTCGTTGCTGCGAGCGATGTTGGAGTAGCCTGCCGAGGCGAGCGAAGCGCAATCGCCAGCTCGTCGGCGCGTGGAAGCTCTTCGAGATGCCTGAGAGCGAACTGCTCGAGGAAGGACGCCGTTGTTCCATAGAGGAGGGGCCGTCCCAGTCCTTCGCCTCGGCCGGTGATGTCGATCAGCCCTCGCTCGTTGAGCGACTTGAGGATCCCACCTGCGCCCACGCCGCGGATCTCCTCGATTTCAGCTCGGCCGATCGGCTGGCGATAAGCGATGATCGCGAGCGTCTCGAGCGCCGCCGCCGACAGCCGCTGTGGCCGCGCGGCTAGCTGCGCCCGCTCGATGGCCTCGGTATACTC
>CATPBN010000131.1 GCA_955652635.1 uncultured Gemmatimonadaceae bacterium | reverse complement strand
TCCCTGACGTGTCGCGAGTCCACCGATGTGAAGACCTTCACGAGCTCGGGAATGATTGCGCCCGCCAGCGTACCGCAGGTAATGACCGTCGAGAGCTTCCACCAGAGGGAGCCATCGCCGAGATCCGGCAGGAGCATGTAGGAAACGAGGTAGGTGAGCGCAACTGAGGTCAGCGACGTCAGCCAGACGAGCGACGTCAGCGGCGACTCGTAGTTCATCTCGTCGACGTTCACGTATCTCGCTCTCGCGACTGCTTCGTTTACCAGGTACGAGAACCCGCTCGCCACCACCATCATGATGCGCATCACGAAGATCCAAACCAGCAGCTGCACCTGCACCGACGGCTCTCGCACGGCGAGGACGATGAAGGAGATGAGGGCGACGCCCGTCACGCCGTACGTCTCGAACCCGTCAGCGCTCGGACCGACCGAGTCTCCGGCGTTGTCTCCGGTGCAATCAGCGATTACGCCCGGATTCCTGGCGTCGTCTTCCTTGACGTTGAAGACGATCTTCATCAGGTCGGCGCCGATGTCAGCGATCTTGGTGAAGATTCCGCCTGCAATGCGGAGCGCCGCCGCACCGAGCGATTCACCGATCGCGAACCCGATGAAGCACGGCCCCGCATAGTCGCCCGGAATAAAGAGCAGGATGAACAACATGATCACGAGCTCGACGCTGATGAGGAGCATGCCGATACTCATGCCCGCCTTGAGCGGAATGGAGTAGCAGGGATATGGTTTTCCACGGAGACTCGCGAAGGCCGTGCGCGAATTCGCGAACGTGTTGATCCTGATCCCGAACCAGGCCACGCCATAGCTGCCCGCGATGCCGACAAGGCTGAACAACAGAATGATCGCAACCTTCACCGGCGCGAACTTCAGCAGGAACCCGAAGTACAGCAGGATCACGAAGCCAATGAAGATCTCGAGAATGAGAATGAACTTGCCCTGCGTGATCAGGTAAGTCTTGCACGTCTCGTATATCAGCTCGGATACCTCGCGCATCGATTCGTGCACCGCCATGCGCTTGAGCTGGCTGTAGAACACCAGCCCGAACAGAAGTCCGAGCGCGCAGACGACGAGACCGCCCATAAGAAGCGACCGACCGTGAATGCCGCCCAGGAAACTCACTTGCGAGAGATCGGGAATTATGAGGCTCGCTTCACCGCCTGGCTTGTGCGCCACCTGAGCGCTGATCGGCCTTACCGCGATCGCGGCGAGAAGTGCCAGAACGAGAGTGAGTGTACGAACTACGACTGAAAACTTCCGATTCATTCTTGAATTCTCCGAGGGTGAATAACGGCCGGCGCTGGCAGAGCCGGCTTGACGCTTAGCGAGCTGGTCCTGACTCGACTTTGCGCCAGATGAAATAAACTGGAACGCCAAGCAGTACGATAACCAGGCCCGAGAGAGCCTGAGCACGCGTCTTATCCGCGATCAGCAGTATCACCGCGATCGCTGAGGCAAGGAAGATGTAAAGCGCGGGCAGGATCGGATAACCGAGCGCATGATACGGCCGCTCGGCGTCGGGGCGGAGCCTGCGCAGACGGAACAACCCTACCGTCGTCAGCGCGTAAAAGATGAGTGCCGCGAAAATCACGTAGTCGAGAAGCTGACCGTAGGTTCCCGTCAGGCAGAGAAGGCTTGTCCAGATCGATTGTGCGATAAGAGCCGCAGCGGGAACGCTGTTCCGATTGAGGTTCCCAGCGCGCGCAAAGAACAGCTTGTCTTTGGCCATCGCGTAGTAGACGCGTGCGCCCGACAGAATCAACCCATTGTTGCATCCGAACGTCGAGATGAGAATCGCGGCAGCCATGATGGTAGCGCCGACCGGGCCGAAAATCGTTTCTGCGACCGCGCTCGCGACGCGATCCTGCGTGGCGTGCTGGATGCCGCGACCAAAAAGTGTCGGCGCATCGGCGATGCCTTTGAGGGGCAATACATTCAGATACGCAACGTTGGCCAGGATGTAGAGCAGGATCACTAGCCCCGTTCCGTAGATGAGCGCTCGAGGAAGATTCCTGCGTGGCTCGTGCACCTCCGCCGCCGCAAACGTCACGTTGTTCCATGCGTCGGCTGAAAAAAGGGAGCCGACCAATGCGGCTCCAAACGCGATCGGGAACACGGACGCGAACGCAACCGAATTGAAATTACCGGCTCCGAAATTCGCCGCTATCGCTCCCGCATTGCGTCCGAGCGTCAGTCCGAGGAGTATGAGCGCGGCCAGCGCTCCGGTCTTGACCACCGTGAGCGTGGTTTGGACGATCTTTCCTTCTTTAACGCCACGAAGATTGATCCACGTGAGGATCCAGATCGTGACGAGGGCAACGAGTCGCTGCGGGGATAACCCGAGCTGGATCGCGCCACCCGGAGTGGTGACATCGAACTGCGGAAACCAGGCGAACCGATCCGGCGTGATGGCCGGCCAGAGAACGCCGAGAAATCGACCGAACGCGACAGCGACCGCGGCGATCGTGCCCGTCTGAATTACGACGAAGAGGGTCCATCCGTAGAGAAAGCCCATGAGGTGACCCATGGACTCTCGAAGAAATACGTACTGACCGCCGGCCCGGGGATACATCGCCGCGAGCTCTCCATAGGCGAGGGCGCCGAGGATGGTGACGATCCCGGCTACAACCCAGGCCATCAGTAGCCAGAAGGGCGAGCCGACCGTGCGGCTGATGTCGGCGGAAACAATGAAGATTCCGGACCCAATCATCGAGCCCGCGACCAGCATGGTCGCGTCGGTGAGCGTCATCGCCTTGACGAACTCGCGTGACGACGGGGCTGTGTCGGCCGTGGTTGTCGTGGTTGTCAAAACGCTATCCCCTCAGATGCTCGGTTTTCGCCCGGTATCGCCCTCCCCTTCAGTCGGCAGAAGTTATCCGCGCTAATGACTTTTTGCCAGTTCACGCCGCGCGCCCGTAGCCCCAAGCCCGGCCGCCGACAGTCCCCGGCCGGTAGTCATAAGTTGCAGTTCTTTTAGAAGATGATCTCGATCTCCGCGGTATCGCGCTTGGGCGTTCCATCAGCGTGGACCCCTGGCCTGAACCGCATCGCCTTGAGAACATCCGCGACCCGCCTGTTGTAGCCGCCGTCGCGCGTGGGGTTGAAGCCCAAGAGCCTGGAGTTTCCCTTCTCGTCGACATCGAAGAATGCTTTCATGTGAAAACCCTTCACCGCGTTGGGCGCTGGCATCGGCGGTATGAACAAATCTCTCACGGTGGGCGGATAATCCTTTCCAGGTCCGCCGCCTGTCCCGGGGCCGATTCCACTCCCTCGGCCGGGGCCCTCTCCTGATCCGACTCCGCCGCCAGTGCCGGGGCCGGCCCCCGCAACTCCCACGTTACCAGTTCCCTGACCAGTTGTCGGAGTGGTCACCGGAGGTGTCACCACTTGTTGCGCGGGGCTTACCGGCGATTCCACGGGCGGCTTCGGCTCGGGTGGCTTGACTGGTGTAACGGTCGCCGTCGTCACCTTGGGCATCACCGTCGGGTCGGATCTCACTCGCACGAACTGGAGATGCTGCTCGCGCGAGCCTGTCCCGTTGACTCCGCCTCCACCGCCGCCAGCCGGTCCTGGCCCTCCGCCGCCAATCACATCCGGGCGCGTGAAATCCGAAGATCCGACTATTGGTGCCAGGACGAGAAAAAGGATCATCGCGTGCACCAGAAGCGACGCAATGATCCCTTTCCAATCTTTTCCCTTCTCTTGCCGTTGCTCGAAAGTCGGATAGCGCGTGACTACTTCACATCCTTCGGTGGAACGCCGATGACCTTGACGCCGGCACCGCGCGCAACGTCCATCGCGTAAATCACGTCAGAGTACTTCACCGCCGGATCACCCTTGACGAAGATGATCTTCTCGGGTCTCGGATCGTAGATCTCCTTCAGTCGCTTCGCCAGATCGTTCTTGGCGATGGGCTGTGTGTTCACCTTGTACACGTTTCCCGGCAACACCTCGAGCACGATCTGCGATGGCGGCGGACCCGAGCTCGAGTTGTCGGGCGTTGGATCCGGCAACTGAAGATCGATTGCCTTGCGCGACATCGGAATCACCATCATGAAGATGATCAACAGCACCAGCAGCACGTCGATCATCGGCGTGACGTTGATTTCGTTGGTCAGGCTGCCCGTGCTTCCTCCAGACATGGCCATTATTTCTTCCCTCCAGCGGCTGGCGGCGGAGCGTTGAACAGGTTGTCGGCCTTGACTCCGGACACCGTGCCCGGACGCTGATCGGTAATCATGCCAGTGACGGTGACGTCGTTATGGGCCGCGATATCCAGCGCGTCGAGCACTTTGCCGTACTGCAGGTCCTTGTGCGCTTTGACGTACAGGAGCTTGTCTTCCGTTCGGTTCTCGAAGATCTGCTTCAGGCGAGTTCCCAGCTCCGCGTTTGGAATCGCCTTCTTGTTCAGGTAGTACTGGCCGTTCGCATCAATCCCGAGAACCTGATCCTGGTCCTCCTCGGGATGAGGC
>CATPBN010000130.1 GCA_955652635.1 uncultured Gemmatimonadaceae bacterium | reverse complement strand
GCCCCGGGCAGGGTGGGAAACTCTGCGATCGGAAGCTGCATCGCGAGAGTGTTGTCGAGACGACGAAACTCGAGGCGGCCCTTCGCGAGCAGATGCATCCCACCCGTGTTGTGGAAGCGGATAGAGATTTGGCGCTTTGTTGCTGGATGTGCCGCAGTCACCAATGGCTTGACCGGCGCCGTCGCTGCCGCTGGAGTTATGGGCACATCTTCCACGGCCATGTTTTCAACCTGGCCGTCGCGCGCGAGCCCGGGTGGCGCGACATAGACCTTTACACCGGTGCGAAAGATGTATTGGAGCGAGTTGCCTTTGGCCGCTGCGCGCTGGGGGAGTTCCTCGACGAAGAAAATGTCCCAGCATTCCTTGGCCAAGGCGGTTGCGTTCGGGACACCGAGGCGGATGATGCGCGAGGTGTGCGGCTCGATCCGGATCGAGAGAGGCGATGCGCTCAGCATCGCGCCGCACGAGGCTCCGCTGGTGCCAGCGGGAAGGAACCGATTGTCGCCATTCTCCACGCGATCCCAATCCTGGCGCGTGATCGTTGCCTGCACTGGAGCATCCGACGTGTTCGAGAGCGAGAAGCTCGCCGACACCCGGGTGGCGCCGGCCGTAAGCATGGTTACTTCGAGCGGATCTACCAGCAGCTGCGCGGACGCGCGGTGCGAGACCACCACTCCAACAGCGCAAAGGGCGAGTACGGTCGTCCGCACTCGCCCTCTACGCTCTTCGTCCGCCCTTGCGGGCGAGCGAGAGCGAGAATTCTTCATCAGTTACGGAGCCGTAAGGGTGAACACGACGGGCAAGCTGTAGATACCAGGGGCGTTGCTTGGATCCGCAAGACCGCCGTTGTAAATGGTACGGAAGAACACTGACGCGGCGCCATTTACGGTCGCTGAAGCACCCTGCTTCACAATTGCGTCCGTCGCCGAAATTGCAGCGTATCCGCTGCCGTTAGTGTTGGACCAGGTCAGGTCGGCAATCGTCTTTGCCGTGCCAGCTGCACCGTTAAAGTCCCAGAACTGAGCGCGACCCGAATGGATGTTGAGCGTCCAGCTACGATTCGACTTGATCGTAAACGTCGGACCGGCGTCATCGACCGTCGTGCCCAAGTCGACGTTGTCGGCGGTGGGCGGAGTCAACGTAGTGGCCGTCCCGCTCATTCCGAGCTTGACCAACGCGCCAACGGTAACTGAAGCGGTGTTTGTAGTGAAGCAGCTGCCAGCGTTGCCAGTGCACTGCGCATTTGCCTGGCTCGCACCGACGGCTGTTCCGAGCACCATCGCGGCCAGAAGTAAACGGGTCGCTTTCATTTCAATTCTCTCCAGGAAGTCTTGATGGTGCCGGTACACAAAGGCGTAACCGGTCCTTTCAAAGCGGTTGGATGCTACTCCCTTAAAAGACGAGAAAAGGCCCCATCAGCAACCGTTTTTGAGGCGCTTTTCTGGGAAATGATTTCGACATTGGCACTGGCGCAGAAATGCATCGGTGTTTATTCGGGTAGCGTGGGTTAACGCCTTGCGCCCAAAGGGGATGAAACAGTGGGGCGCGAGGGCTCAATGGTGATAGAGAATTAGCCTTCCTTGTCCTCGTACTCATCCCTCAGGCTGGCGACAACATTGGGATCTGCAAGGGTCGTAGTATCGCCGAGCGCGCGCCCTTCGGCGATGTCGCGCAACAATCGGCGCATGATTTTTCCAGAGCGCGTTTTCGGAAGATCCGCGGAAAACAGGATGTCGTCCGGGCGCGCCAGTGCGCCGATTTTGTTTGCGACGAATGCTCGCAGCTCTTCGCGCAGCTCTGGACTCTGTTTGCGACCATCGCGAAGTGTGACGAAGCAGGCGAGCGCCTGGCCTTTGAGCTCGTGCGTTCTCCCGACCACCGCCGCTTCAGCAACTGCCGGATGCTCGACGAGTGCCGACTCGACCTCCATCGTGCCGATACGATGCCCGGCTACGTTGAGCACATCGTCGACTCTGCCAAGGATCCAGAAATAACCATCGCTATCACGCTTGGCGCCGTCGCCCGGGAAATACAGATCTGGACGACCTGGCCATTTCGAGAAATAGGTCTGCACGTAGCGGTCGTCATCGCCCCAGATCGTGCGTAGCATCGATGGCCACGGCTTGGTGACCGCTAGCAGGCCGCCGCCAACGTCGATCCGCTTGCCGGTGGAGTCGAGCAGATCGGCGGTGTACCCCGGCAACGCCCTGGTCGCGCTTCCCGGTTTGGTTGACGTGATGCCAGGCAGCGGGGATATCATGATCGCCCCGGTCTCAGTTTGCCACCACGTGTCGACGATCGGACAGCGGTTGCCACCAATGTGCTCGCGGTACCACATCCAGGCTTCCGGATTGATCGGTTCTCCCACGGAGCCCAATAACCGGAGCCGCGTGAGATCGTGCTTCGCTGGATAATCGTCGCCCCACTTCATGAATGCGCGGATAGCCGTCGGCGCGGTGTAGAGGATCGTCACGCCGCGCCGCTCGCAGATGTCCCAGAAGCGATCTCTCTCGGGCCAGTCGGGCGCGCCCTCGTACATAACGCACGTCGCACCGTTGGCGAGTGGGCCGTAGACCAGATAGGAGTGCCCGGTCACCCAGCCGATGTCGGCCGTGCACCAGAACACGTCGTCTTCCTTGAGGTCGAACACCATCTTGGTCGTGGTTGCAACTCCAGTGAGATAGCCTCCCGTGGTGTGTACGATGCCCTTCGGCTTGCCGGTGGTCCCAGATGTATAGAGGATGTACAGCACGTCCTCCGCATCCATCGGTTCCGGTTCGCAGGTGAGCGGCGCGTCGTGCATCAGACGGTGCCACCACTGGTCGCGACCTTGACGCATTTCCGCGAACGCCTCGTCTCCAGCGCTACCGGGTCGGCGCTGCACGACCACCACGTGCTCGATCGATGGAGTTGTCTCCAGTGCCTTGTCGGAATTGCGCTTCAGGGGAATGACGTTGCCACGTCGATAGCCCGCGTCCGCGGTGATGAGCACTTTTGCTTTGGCGTCGTTGATCCGGTCGCTCAGCGATTCGGGCGAGAACCCGCCGAATACGACTGAATGGATCGCGCCGATGCGAGCGCAGGCGAGCATCGAGATCGCCGCTTCGGGTATGAGAGGCAGGTAGATCGCTACTCGATCACCTTTGCGAACTCCGAGCTTCCTGAGGACATTCGCGAACTTCGAGACCTCGCGGTAAAGATCCCAGTACGTGAGCGTGCGGGTGTCACCCGGCTCCCCTTCCCAGATGAGCGCCGCCTTATTCCTACGGGCTCCCCGAATGTGTCGGTCCACACAGTTGGCGGCGATGTTCAGCTTCCCTCCGATAAACCACCGCGCGTGGGGAGGCTTCCACTCGAGAACCTTCTTCCACGGCTTGATCCATTCCAGCTCGGCAGCCTGCTCGGCCCAGAACTTCTCCGGGTCGCGATCGGCCTTCTCGTATATCTCGGGGGATGAGACATGCGCAGCCCGCTTGAACTCCGGTGGGGGCTCGAATTTCCGATTTTCCGTCAGTAAAACGTCGATGTCAGTCATCGGAGCGGAGTCAGTGGACGCGCTGCGTCGGGCCGAGTCGCAAGGATACTCTGTTTTGCGCCGCCCTCGCCAGAGTGGCAAGTTCTAGGCGAATGTCCTCCAAAATCTCCACCGGTGCAACGCCGATCGTCGAGGTCGCGGACCTGACGCGCGAGTTCGGCCCCACGCGGGCGGTCGCGGGGGTCACGTTTTCCCTGGCACCAGGCGAGTGCCTGGCGCTCTTCGGGCCGAACGGGGCCGGGAAGACGACGCTTCTTCGCGTGCTCGCCGGCCTGCTGAAGCCGACGTCCGGAAGCGCGCGAATATCCGGTATCGCGCTTCCCGGTGGACCGCTGGCTCGCTCCCGGGTCGGGCTGATCTCGCACCACACCATGCTTTACGAGGCGCTCTCCGCACGGGAGAACGTCACATTCTCGGCCCATCTGTACGGCATTCGCGACGCGAGGGCCCGCGTCGAAGACGCACTGCGACGCATGTCGATGTTGGATCGAGCTGGCGGTCCGGTCCGGTCCCTGAGCCGGGGTATGCAGCAACGCGTATCAATAGCTCGGGCCATGGTGCATTCGCCCCAGCTCGTGCTGGCCGACGAGCCGTACAGCGGTCTCGACGAGAGCGGTGCGCGCGCTCTTACCCTGGTGCTACAGGAGCTGCGTTCCGCCGGCACAGCGATCATCGTCGTGACGCACAATCTCATCGAGGGACTCTCTCTCGCGACACACGCAGCGGTCATGCAGCGCGGAAGGTTCGTGCGCCACGAGGCCGCCAGCCGCATCGACGCCAAGTCTTACGCAGCCACCTACCGCGAGGCGCTTGCGGCCGGTGGCTGACATTCTCTTCGGAGCCTGGCTCATTGCCCGCAAGGATCTCGCGATCGAGTTCCGAACGCGCTCCGCGTTCCTCTCAGCTCTCGTCTTCGCGCTCCTCGGACTCGTGATTTTCTATTACGCGTGGGATCCGACGGCCGTCGCCGCGTCCGACCTCGCTCCAGGAGTGCTGTGGGTCATTTTCACTTTTTCCGGTTTGCTTGGGCTGCATCGCTCGTTCAGCGTCGAAACCGCCGACCACGCCATTGACGGACTGCTGGCGTCTCCCGTGAGCAGGGAAGCGATCTTCCTTGGGAAGGCGATCGCGAATCTCATTTTCGTAGGCGCGGTGCAGGCGATCGCCATCCCCGCGCTGGCGCTCTTCTACAATCTCCCGCTTGGCAACGTCGCTGGCCCACTCATCGCGATCGCTATCCTCGCCGCCATCGGCCTGGTCGCGGTCGGAACATTGTTCAGCGCGATGGCCGTCAACACGCGGCTTGCGGAGCTGCTGCTGCCGATGCTGGCGCTTCCGTTTTTCGTGCCGATAGTGATCGCCGCATCTCAGGCAACGTCGAAACTATTGAGCGGTCGCCCGGTGATCGAAGCAGGGGCGTGGCTCAAGTTGCTGCTTGCCTTCGATATTGTGTTCGTGGTTGCGTGCACCCTCGCCTATCCCTTCACTGTTGAGGATTAGCCGTGATGCGTTCCCGTAATACATTTCGTTCATGAAGATCTCCTGGCTTCCCGCCGTCGCCGGCCTGGCGGTGATTGGCGCTGTCATACGCGCGGCGTTCTTCACGCCTCTGGAAGCGAAACAGGGAGCCGCGCAGAAGATTTTCTACATTCACGTGCCCGCCGCGTGGGTGGCCTTCCTCGCGTTCGGACTCGTAGCGATCGCTAGCGGCGTTTTCCTCTGGCTTCGCGATCCGCGGCTCGACCGCTTCGCCGAGAGCTCGGCGGAGGTGGGAGTAGTGTTCACGACCGTGGTGCTCATCACGGGTCCATTATGGGCCAAGCCGATCTGGGGAACGTACTGGGCCTGGTGGGACGTCCGCCTAGTGTCCACGCTCTTTCTGTGGTTCATCTACGTCTCGTACATCGTGTTGCGCGGAGCGATCGATTCGCCCGAGATGCGCGCGCGCTACTCGGCGGTGTTGGGAATCCTTGGAGCCCTGTTGATCCCGTTCATCCATCTGAGCGTTTATCTCTTTGCGACCATGCATCCAATGCCGATCGTAGGAAAGCCGAGCGCGCCGTCGCTTCCGAACGAGATGTTGCTCACGCTCTTTCTTTCCCTGATCTCGTTTACGCTGCTTTACTTCTCTTTCGTCAGGTCACGGTATCACTACGCAGTTGAGCGCGATACTCTCATTGAAGCCGCGAACCAGCATGCCTGAGACATCCTCGTACTATCACCTCGCCTACACCGTCGCGCTCGGCATCTACGCGCTTTACGCGGTCAGCCTCTATGTTCGACGCAAAGGCCTGAGGGACAGGTAGTGGCGGCAAATCTCTCGGCCTCTCCAGCGGCTCCCTCGACAATCTCCGATCCGGTGAATGCTCGGATCCTGGCGGTCTCCGAGGATCGGATCTCCGGCTTCGTCAACGAGCCGTTCGCCGAGATCGCCTTCTCCGCTGAGCTTACGGAAGAAGCGGTGATCGAGCGCCTACGCGCGATGCTGTCAGCCGGTGTGATTCGCCGAATCAGGCTGACGTTGATGGCAACCAACCTCGCGCCCGGTGCATTGGTGGCGTGGCGCGTGCCGAGCGAAAGGCTGGATTCCGCTTTCAACTACATGTCTAGGGAGGATCCGTTCTCGGGTCACGTGGTGATCCGCTCGACCGACGCCGAGACGACAGGATCGGCCTACAGATTATGGACGACGCTCAAGG
>CATPBN010000129.1 GCA_955652635.1 uncultured Gemmatimonadaceae bacterium | reverse complement strand
TCTCATATGAGGGCGGTACGCTCCAGAGAACGATGAGCTGTGGTGTGGCAGCCGCCCCCCACCCGAAGGTAAAGGACCAGGAAGCACTCGTTAGAGCGGCGGACGACGCTCTTTACGTGGCGAAGGAGACCGGGCGCAACCGCGTAGTGCGCTTCGACGGCAGTGATTTCAACGAGCATACGCAGGGCAAAGGAAACGACCCCACGGATGGCAACAAGCCGGTCAAAGAAGCAGCGGGAGGAACCAGTCCAGGGTCCCCGCCCCGATCAACAGCCTCTTCGGAGACCCAGCGAGCAACAGCGTAAACGCGCGGCGGAGCTTCGCGTTCGCCTGACCCGCGCTTCGCACGAGTACTACGTCCTTGACCGTCCGTCAATCGCGGACGCCGAATACGACAAGCTGTTTCGCGAGCTCCAGGAGATCGAACGGGATTTTCCGGAGCTTCTTACTCCCGACTCCCCGACCCTCAGAATTGGCGCCGAGCCCCAGAGCCAGCTCGCCAAGCACGAGCACCTTCGACCGATGCTCTCACTCGGCAACGCCTTCAATGACGACGAGCTCCGCGCGTGGGAAGAGAGGCTGGTTCGCATGGCCGGAGATGACGTAGCCAAGTCGGGATACACGGCGGAGCTGAAGATCGACGGTACCGCGGTGGCGCTGACCTACGAGAATCAGGTTTTCGTCATGGGCGCGACCCGGGGAAACGGAATAATCGGTGAGGATGTTACAGTGAACCTGCGCACGGTGCGCGATGTCGCGCTGCGTCTGCACGAGAGCGCTCCTCGCGGGCGAATAGAGGTGCGCGGCGAGGTCTATTTCCCGTTCGACCGGTTCGAGGAGATGAACGAGGCCCGGGCCCGGGCCGGCGATCCCGTCTTCGCCAATCCACGCAACTCCGCAGCCGGGAGCCTGCGTCAGCTCGATCCGGCGATCACCGCTTCCCGCCCGCTCCGATTCTTCGGCTACTCCGTAGCGGCTCCCGACGGAGAAGAGCTCCCATTTGAGACGCAGACAGAATTACTCGACACCCTGGTGAAATGGGGTGTCCCGGTAGCGCCACATCGCAAGCGCGCGAAGACTCTCGCCGAAGTGGAGAAGTGGGCGCACGATCTCGAGCACAAAATCAGGAGTGAGCTGAACTTCGGGATTGACGGCGGAGTCGTGAAAGTCGATTCGCTCCGCCTGCAGGAAGAGCTGGGCGTCGTCGGCGGACGCGAACCACGCTGGGCGATCGCGCGCAAGTTCGCTCCCGACATCGCCGAGACAAAGTTGATTGCGATTCGAATCAACGTCGGGCGAACCGGAGCGCTCAATCCCTACGCTGTGCTCGAGCCGGTCGAGATCGGCGGAGTGACCGTAAGCCTCGCCACCCTTCATAACGAAGATCTGGTCCGGGACAAAGACCTGCGCGAGGGCGATTGGGTGCAGGTCAAGCGCGCCGGCGATGTCATTCCTCAGATCCTGGGTCCCATCCCCGAGCGGCGTCCCAAGGAAGGGTTGCCCGCCTGGGAAATGCCGACGAAATGTCCATCGTGTGGAACGAGCGTGACGCGCGAGAAGGACGAAGCGGCGGTCTACTGCACCAATGTCGCGTGTCCCGGGCGCCAGCTTGAGGGTCTCGTGCATTTCACATCGCGCGGCGCGATGGACATTCGCGGCCTTTCATACGCGAGAATCCAGCAGCTCGTTGGCGAGGGCCTGGTGCGCGACCCGGGTGATCTCTACGCGCTCACGCGTGAAAAACTGCTCGAGCTCGAGGGATACGCCGACAAAGGCGCGGACGGCTTGATTGCCGCGATTGAGACATCCAAAACCCAGCCGCTCTCGCGTCTCCTTCACGCGCTCGGCATAAGGCACGTGGGATCAATCGCGGCGCAGCTCCTTGCCCAGCACTTCGGAACGCTGGATGCTCTCGTATCCGCTTTGGCGGACGATATACTCGGCGTGCGCGGCATCGGCGAAACAATTGCGACCGGTGTCGTGGCTTATTTTTCGGATCCGGCGGGGCGCGCTCTGGTCGAGAAGCTGAGATCCCGCGGCGTGAATTTCAAGGAGCCGCGCGCGGTTGTCGCGGGCGGCCCATTAAGCGGTCAAACAGCCGTGATCACCGGAACGCTTCCCAGTCTGAGCCGAGCCAAGGCGACAGCGCTCATCGAGGCAGCAGGTGGTCGCGTGACCGGGTCGGTGTCGAAGTCAACCAGCTTTCTCGTCGCCGGCGAGGAAGCGGGAAGCAAGCTAGAGAAAGCGAAAACGCTCGGCGTCGAGATCATCGACGAGGCCGGCCTCTTGCGTCGAGTCAGTCCTTCAGCAACATCTTCCGCGTGAAATCGTCCTACTTCGCATGACAACCTCAGAAGCTCCCGAGCTCATTGGCCTGGCGCAGCGTACTCTGCGCGACCTTCGCCTGCGCGTCGCCGGCGCCAGTGGCGGCGGTCCCGATGCGCTTCGCGAAGCGGGCTACGCCGGAGCCGCGTCACTCTTCGACGCCTTTGAGAGCTGGCTCGGCGATCGCGGATCGAGACGAGCGGAGGACCTATCGATCGTGGAATTCTCGGCTCGCGCTGCAGAGTTCTTCCAAAACGCGGGCTGGGGCAGAGTCTCGTTCCGGTCCCTCCACGATGCGCTCGCGGTGATCGACATCGAGGATTGCTGGGAGGCGCAGCTTCACGGTCAAGGCGAGACCGGCTGTCACCTCACCACGGGTACCCTGGCCGGATTCCTTGGATGTCTAGCGGATTATCCGGTCGCAGTGATGGAGATCGAATGCGGTACGACCAGCAACGCGCGCTGCCGTTTTCTCGCGGGCAACGCCGACATGCTCGAGCACGCGTACGAGCAGTTGGCGCGCGGCGAAATGTGGGAGACAATCGGCGCCGGCGAGTTCTAGGCGGTGCTCTAGAACCGC
>CATPBN010000128.1 GCA_955652635.1 uncultured Gemmatimonadaceae bacterium | reverse complement strand
ATGCAGGTCGTGCGGATCGCGACGTCAGGAACGGCGTCGCGGAATTTGTTGACGCGATCGCGGATCGTGCGCTTCCGCTCCGGACGTCGCATCCGCGCGAGAACCAGATCTGATCCGTGCTGGATCGGCATATCGAGGTACGGAAGGATACGCGGCTCACGTGCCACAACTTCGAGCAATCTGTCGGTGATTCCCGCCGAATACAGATACAACATTCGTATCCACGGAATGGAAGTCTCGGCAACGAAAGCTTCGAGCAGTTCTGGGAGCTTTTTCCCGTCACGAGTGTCGCGGCCGTAGTGTGCGAGATCCTGAGCGACGAGATTCAGCTCGCGCGCTCCCTGCATTTCGAGGAGCTGTGCCTCGCGCACGACCTCGTCGAGCGCGAACGAGCGGTGCTTGCCACGCATCAAGGGAATGGCGCAGAACGCGCAACCGTGATCGCACCCCTCGCTGATCTTCATATAGCGGACGTGCGGCAGATCGCCCAGGTAGAGGCGGACGCCGGGATGCAGCTCCTCGCTCGCGGCGCCAAGGAGTCCGCGCTCACTCAGCTCGGGAACGAGCCGCTGCATTTCCGACGAACCGAGGAAGAGATCTACTTCAGGCAGCGCATCGACGAGTTCGTCCTTGTGGCGCTCGATCATGCAGCCGACGGCGACGACTGCCTGGCAACGGCCTTTGGTCTTGTAGCGGGCCGCCTCGATCATCGCATCGATCGACTCTTTCTTCGCCGCGTCGATGAACCCGCAGGTATTGACTATGATCACTTCCGCCTCGGCAAGATCCGCGGTGTATTCGGCCGAGAAATCCGACAGCTGCGCGAGGTACCGCTCGCTGTCGACCGTGTTCTTGTCGCAGCCGAGCGTGATGACGCCGACTTTCACGTCGCTGTTTCGGTCGGGCGCGCGGAGGGCGTGATCGCTCTCACCGGTAGTTGCCGAACTTGAGCTCGACGCCGAAATCCTTGCCGCGAAGGAGCGTTATGGCCTCCTGTAGGTCGTCACGGGACGGCGAGGTAATGCGCACTTGATCGCCCTGGATGGCTGCCTGGACTTTCTTGAGCTTGGCCTCTTTGATGGCGGCGGCGACTTTCTTGGCGGTGTCGCCATCGAGGGCCATCTTGAGGGCGATCTCGCGGCGCACGGTATCGCCTCCCGCGGGCGTTATCTCCCCCGGATCGAGATTCTTCACGGGAACGGCGCGCTTGATCAGCTTCGTCTGGAGCACGTCCCACAGCGCCGCCATCTTGTAGTCGTTCTCGGCGGTGAGGGCGATCTTGCCTTCAGAACGCTTGAGCTCGATGGTGGCGGGCGATCCTTTGAAATCGTACCGCTGGGCGATTTCTTTCTGCGCTTGATTCACGGCGTTGTCGACCTCCTGCAGGTCGACCCCGGTGGTCACATCGAATGAAGCTTGTTGTGGCATGGCCGAAATCTAATGGTCAAGGCGCTTTGAAAAGCGCAGACCCGTGCGCTCGTAGTCTCGTTTCTCGTAGAACGTATGTGCCCCTTCACGATGATTGGCGGAAGTCACCGATAAGCGCTTGGCCCCACTCTGGGTTGCCCACTCCTCAACGCGCTTGACGAGCGATGAACCGATGCCCGCGCCTCGCGCACCTTCCAGAACCACGAGCGTCGTCAACCACGCGACGGGGTCATTATCGTGGATGGACGAGATAATATGGGCTGTAACAAGCCCCACAACTTCCCCGTATCCGTTCGCGGCGACGAACGCCGCGGACCGCGGGGACTCGGCGAATGGTTTGAGTCGGGCAGGAATCTCCGAGGGCGAGCAGGGGTAGCCAAGCTGCGCAAGTAGTTGGCTGAGAATAGGAGCATCACTTGCTTCTGCCTGTCGGATCGAGGCCTCGGCCGTCACTACGGGGTGCTCAAGACAGTCATTTTGATTCACCTGAGTGAATCGCCCACCTGGTTAGAAGCCTTGCCGGACAGGTTTGGTGGAGAATTCATTCACTATGAACGCCCACTCGATAGTTCCCTCGTGATAATATGCGCCGAGCCACATGACATACAAAGTCACGGGCTGGCCCGATTTGAGCTCGCGAGCGAAGAAGCTAGCCACTGTGTCCTCAACCGGCAGCCAGAGCGACTCCTGGCCCTCTTGAAAGAGGTACTCTCGATGGAAATCGTTCGCAATCGACGAGTCTCTGTGAAAGGCCAGACCCCAGCGCCGTACAACGTCCCGACGCATTGAGTCCACCGGTCGCGATTCGCCCCTGTAAATGACGCGTGCTCTGGTGGGAAACTGCTCGCCACTGAAGTGATAGTTCAGGTTCTTATCACCCGCAGCTTCCGCACGAATAGTGGAATCCTGCGCCTTGATTATTGCGGAGAGCGTGCCGGGTTGGTACCGGTCCCACATCGTCTGGGCCCAAGCGATTTGGATCGACCCGCCGAGGGAGATCGCACCCACGATGCATAAAGCGACACGCCTAATTACGCGGCAGGCTCCGACCACCAATCAGCCCAGGAACGATTCGAGCGAACGTCTCCGCGAATTGTGACGCAGTTTGAGAAGTGCCTTCTCTTTGATCTGCCGCACTCGCTCGCGCGTGATCTGCAGGAGGGTACCGATGTCCTCGAGTGTCATGGGGTCAGCGCCATCGAGGCCGAAATAGAGGCGAAGAATCTTGGATTCGCGCTCCTTCAACGACGACAGCGATTCCTCGATCGCCTCCGACAGCGCCTTCTCGAACGTGATCTCGTCCGGCGTCGGATTCACGTTGTCGGCTAGATAATCGAGCAACCGGTTGTCCTCACCCGGCGTCATTGGCGCGTCGAGCGACAAGTGCACCTGCGAGATCATCATCGTCTTGGCGACTTCGTCCTCGCTGATGTCCATGCCTTCAGAGATCTCGAGGTTCGTTGGCTGTCGTCCGAGCTCCTGCAACAGGCTACTGGCCCGTTTGCCGATGCGATGCAGGGTGCCCGCGCGATTGAGCGGCACGCGCACTATCCGTGACTGCTCGGCCAAAGCCTGGAGGATCGACTGGCGGATCCACCATACGGCGTACGAGATGAACTTGATGCCCTTCGTCTCGTCGAACTTGTGCGCCGCGCGAATGAGGCCGAGGTTGCCCTCGTTGATCAGATCGGAGAGGGAGACTCCCTGATTCTGATATTTCTTGGCGACGGAGACGACGAATCTGAGATTCGATCTTACTAGAGTATCGAGCGCTTCCTGGTCGTTCTGCCGGATGCGCTTCGCGAGCTCCACTTCCTTCTCGCGTGTGATTAGGGGAAAGACGCTGATGTCCCGGAGGTACTGATCGAGCGATCCTTCGTCGACGGTCGATTTCCGATTCGTCGATGCCTTCATAGCGATAGCATCATCCTCTCAAGAGCTGGGAGCGTCCTAGTGAACGATCTCCCCGAAGCGCTTCCACCGCAAATGAGTCAGCCAGTCGAGGCGGTCTCCGGTGTCCGGCGCGTAGCTATAATAGACCACTATCGGCTGGCCGCGCACAAGAGAGTCGGCCACGAACCCCCAATACCTCGAATCCGACGAGTTGTCGCGATTATCTCCGAGGACGAAGTAGTCATGAGGAGGGACGACCAGAGGGCCCCAATTGTTACGTGAAGGGTTGTAGTTTGCGATCGCTGCGCCGCCCACCAGATACGCCTTTTGCCAGCGGAAGTCATCGTCCGTCTGATCGGCCTCGCCCGGAGAGTGCTGAACGTAGTCCTCGCTCACCTGGTTGCCATTTCTGAAGAGGATCGCGTTACGCATTTCCAGCGTATCGCCGGGCACTCCTACGATCCGCTTCACGTAATTCAGGCGCGGATCCACCGGATAAGTGAAGACCACGACATCTCCGTTTCGAGGCGCGTGCAACGCGGGAAGTTTGCGCCCGCTGCCTGGAATTCCGGCGCCGTACACCAGCTTGTTGATAAGGAGAAAATCGCCCTCGAACAGGGTGTGCTCCATACTCCCGCTCGCGATCTTGAACGCTTCGACTCCGAACGCGCGGATGACGACGAAGAGCGCGAGCGAGACGATCATGATCTTTGCCCAATGAGCAAAGAACGAAAGT
>CATPBN010000127.1 GCA_955652635.1 uncultured Gemmatimonadaceae bacterium | reverse complement strand
TTCCACGAGCGCTGTGGTGAGTGCGTGACGGTGGCGTGCCCTCGTGAGTATCGGGAGATCGCTCGTAACTTCCCCGTATTTCGAAGCAATTGTATTGTTGATCGCGTCCAGCAAGCCCTGGAGACCATCGCCGGTGTGTGCGCTGACATGAACTATCCGGTCTCCGTTTGAGTCATCCCTGTGCGGTGCCAGATCGGCTTTGGTCCGCACTGCAATCACCGGTGCGGCCGACTTGCGACCTACAGAGGCAATCGTTTCGTGAAGACCTTCTGGGTTTTCGGCGCATGCAAGGACCACTGCGGCACCGGCGAGATAGCGCTCGCTTACCTCAATTCCCAGACGCTCTATCGGATCAACGGTGTCCCGAAGGCCGGCGGTGTCAACGAGCCGCAGTGGCCACCTCCCACCGTCGATGACCGCTTCGAGAGCGTCACGCGTAGTGCCAGGAATCTCAGTCACGATCGCCCGAGATCTCCCCAGAATGGAATTGAAAAGCGAGGATTTTCCGGCATTCGGTGGTCCGGCGATCACTACCACCGCTCCTTCCCGGATCAACTCGCCAGCGGGAGCCGTTGCTAGGAGCGCTTCCAAAGAAGCGATCATCTTCGTGATGGCGTTTTCGATCCTGTCACGCGAAACGGGGCCGTCATCCTCTTCAGGAAAATCAATATCGTAGGCAATCAGCGATTCAAGACCGACCAGATCTTCCCTTAGCTGCAGCAGACGGCGGGAAAGCCCGCCATCGAGCTGACCCAGTGCCACGCGTTGCATTGCATAGGAACGCGCATCGATAAGATCGCCTATGGCTTCAGCCTGCAGGATGTCGAGTTTTCCATTCAACACAGCGCGCCGGGTAAATTCTCCGGGAAGGGCTTGTCGCGCACCTGAAGAAATCAGGGCTGCGACTACTGAAGCCGGTATCAGGTATCCACCGTGCGTCGAGATCTCGACAGTATCATCGCCAGTAAACGAATTGGGCCCCGGAAATAGCGTGACGAGCGACCGATCGAGCACTTCGGCCAAATTGTAGACTGTACTCAGCTGCACTGCCCGCGGCTCGGAAGGCCAGGGTTGTATGTGCTTCCGGGCGATTACATACGCGTCTGGTCCGCTGAGCCGGACGAGTGCCAGCGCGCCCATTCCAGGCGGAGTTGCCACAGCGACGATTGTATCCTCAAGCTGCGCAACACCGGTTGCGGCATATGGGCTCACGAGGCCGTGTTTGGTAGCACGAAGCTCGTGCCCGGTTCCAGGATCTTCACCACAGGATGAAGTGGGTGACCCTGAAGCGTTGCACGCAGCCGGTCTATCGCGTCAAATGCGGTGGACGTCACGTGATTGAAGGTTCCCCAGTGATAAGGAATGAAATACTTCGCCTTCAGCAGCTCGAATAAGGCGAGAGCGTCGGAGCTGGTGAGATGCCCCTTTCGAAATCCGGGTTTCCACCAAGGGGCGTGCCCAATAGGCAGTAGGGCAACATCGAGGTTTCTGCCATGAGCGCCCAGATGGTTCTCCACGAGCCGCGTGGTATCGGCAGTAAGCGCCGTGTCACCCGCGAAAAAACACGACGCTGTATTAGTATCCATCAGATACATATTAGTCGCGCTGCGCCATCGATCGACCCCGTATCGGTTTCCTTTGTGCGTTGCCGCGGCAGCACGAATAGTCACACCTTCCAGTTCAGCAACTTTACCTGGCGCGACTCCGACCGCCTGCCGGTAACCCTGTCTCCCAAGCCACTTTGCTATGGACGGTGGAGCGAACAGCGGGATATCGTCGGGGAGTGCGTCAAGAGAATCGAACGAGAGGTGGTCTGCATGAGCGTGCGTAAGCAGTATGGCATCTAGCTCTGGTAAGGCATCGAGCGCGATTCCTGGTGCGCTAACACGCGGAAGGAATTTACCGAGCGCAGAGTCGAAGTTGGGGTCAGTGAGAAGGCGCTTCCCTCCGATCTCAATTAGTAGCGTTGCGTGACCAATATACGTGACACGCAGCATGGTTCCTTAGCCGCCTTTCGGACGCGCCTTTGCTCGTTCCCGGGCCAGAAGCCATTGCTGCGGAAGGGCTGCAATATTCTGGGCCGTATAGTACAGATTGAGCCCTGACGCCATGTTGAGAAGCACGACGGTCATCATTACTGGGAACATGTAGCCCATCATCTTCGCCTGCGGATTAGGAGGAGCGTTACGCATTCCAATCCAGGACAATAGATACATCGATGCGCCCATCAACAGGGGCAGGATGTATACCGGGTCCTTGATCGAGATATCGCGCAGCCAGAGAAAAGGCACGCCACGGAATTCGATGGTATTCTGGAAAACGAAAAAGAGCGCAAACAGGATCGGCATCGGAAGAAGCGCCGGCAGACACCCGGTCAGGCCTGCGAAAGGGCTGACTCCCGCGTCCTGATAAACCTTCATTATCGCTTCGCGCTGCTGGATCGGATCTGGATACTTCTTCTGTGCTGCAGCCAGTTTGGGCTGCAGCTCCTGCATCTTGAGACTCGAACGCATCGTGCTCTGATTCAGCGGCCAGAGCGCGAACCGAACGAGGACTCCAAGAATCACCAAGACCCAACCGTAACTCAGATTGAGCCGATTATGCATCCATAGGAGAGCCTGAATGACTTTCGAAGCAATTGGATGCACCACGCCCTGAAGGAAGCGCCATCCATACGGATTGACGTGATCGAAGTCTCGGCCCATTCTCGCCAGCCGCTGAGATTCCTGCGGCCCTGCGTAAATCTCGAACGCAAAGCTATTGTTCTTGATCCCGTCGACCACGGTTGCTGTGGCATTCGTGGCAACCTTGGATGTGCGTGGACCACCGCCGAGTGTGACTTCGCTGAAGAGCGTGCCGTTCGAAGGTGAGAGAATCCCCAACACGAAATACTTGCTCTTGACGGCAACCCAGCTCAGCGGACCTGGTTCCAAAGTTCTTTCCCCTGGTTCCAGATTTCCAAAAAGTACGCTTCGTGCATGGTCCCGCTCGGGCTTGAAGCTATAAGCGAGCGTTCGATAATCCGCGGTTGTGTCTGCTTCCGCAGGTCTGAGCGTCCTGGGCAGATCAACTAGAAGGTAGGCCTGTCCGGATGGGCCTTTTACGCGTCCGTTGACGCCAATGACATAACTAGCCGCGGTGTCTTGTGAGATCGCATAGGTGATAGATACCGTGTCGTTTTTTACCAAAGCGTCGTAAGTGAGCGCTTCCGCTCCATCTGTATCCTTCGCTCTCGAAAGAACGAACGGAACCTTCGATAGATCGATGGTGTCGCGCGATGTGACAAGTCTGTACCCAAGCAGCGGAGAGCCTTCAGCGGCCAGATCTACCTGACCACCCGAGGAAGAACGGTTCAGATAGTCCCGCATCAGGATTGAAACGGGTGCAGCACCGATGCTGCTGAACCTATAAATCGCTTTCGCTGTGTTGACAGTCGTTGTTTCCACAACTGTCTGACCAGTTGCCTGCGTGGCTGCACGATTTACTTGCGTCACCGGCGGAGTTGCTGCTGGGTTCGCATTCGGCGACGTCGACGACACACCTGTCGATCCTATGGCGGCTTTCAGTCGAGAGCTCGAATCCCCAGCGGGTAATGTGCGAGAATTTGGAGTTGTCTTTGGCGCTGGAAAGAGCAACTGCGCAACCGCAATTACAATGAGCGAAAGAAACAGAGCGAGGAAGAAACGCTTATCCATTCAGGGAACCGGATCGTAGCCGCCCGGCCGAAAGGGATGACACCGAAGAATTCGACTGACTGTAAGTCGGATTCCCTTGATCACCCCATGTCGCTCGAAGGCTTCAAGCGCATAGGCCGAACACGTTGGATAGTAACGGCAACTGGCTGGAAAGATTGGTGAGATTCCCAGCTGGTAACCGCGAATCAAAAGAACGAAAACTGACCGCATGATTAGTGTGCCGCGATTCCAACTGCCCAACCGGCGATAACATCCATTTGAGCGGCAAGTTCATCAAATGTCGACCGGTAGGCCTCAGGCTTGGCTCGTACAAGGAGGTCCACTCGCCCGATTACAGGCAACAGCCGAAGTCGCACAAGCTCTCGTAGACGTCGTTTAGTACGGTTCCGATCGACGATATTTCGGCCATGTTTCGGAACGACTACCCCGACTCGTGGATGAAGCAAAGGGGAAGCAGAGAGCCGAGCTTCGAGACACTCGGTTTGCATCCGCTTCCCTGCACGCCGTACCAACTCCAGGTCGGCTTCTTTTGTCAGCCGCCGGTTGCGAGGAAAGCCGAGGCCTTTATGCGCCGGCGTACTTGGAGGGCAACTGGACGGTAAGTCGCTTACGCCCTTTCTTTCGGCGGCGGCTCAGAACTTCGCGCCCCCACTTTGTAGCCATACGCAATCTGAAGCCATGCGTACGAATACGGCGCTTGTTGCGGGGACGATATGTAGGCTTGCCCATTACAACGCTCCAGAAACCAAATAAGATGCTGTCGAGAGCGGGTAAAACTATTCCAGCATTGAAGATAGGTCAAGTCGGCTAAGAGAGTTCGCTTCTCGCTAGTTTGACTTTTCCACATAAAACGGCTAGCGTGGCGCGTCATGTCGCTGAGTCCCGCCGAAGTCTGGAACCGCCTACTCAATCGTGCTCGTCAAGAGCTCCCGGATCAAACCTTCCAGGCATGGCTGGAGCCCACTGAAGCCCTTTCGATCGAAGGCAGTACCCTCTTTATCGGCGCCCCTGATCAGTTCACCGCGGACTGGAATGACTCCAAACACGCCAGCTTACTGTCGAGCTTTTGTCCAATAGTCCTCGGATACCCCATGAGCGTGGTATTCCGCGTGAACGAAGAACGGAAGAAGCGTTCACAAATGGATTTTTTCGTCGCCCCTCCTGCCGTCGCCATAAAGCAGGGACCTGCACAAAATGGGAGCAGTTCTCCACCGCTTAGCCAGCGTTACACCTTTGATCTCTTTGTAATCGGCAAATCGAATGAGCTCGCTGCTGCTGCTGCTCACGCCGTAAGCCAAGCTCCCGGAAAGGTATACAACCCACTTTTTATCTATGGAGACACCGGACTCGGCAAGACCCACCTGATCCAGGCGATTGCACATGATACGCTCGATCGGAATTCAGGAACACGGATCACTTATGTCGCAGCCGAACAGTTCATGAACGAGTTGATAAGCGCAATTGGTGAGCGTACGGTTCCTGATTTTCGCAGGCGTTATCGTGAAGCGGATCTTTTACTGATCGATGACGTTCACTTTCTGAAAGGGCGCAAGGAAGCAACACAGGAAGAATTCTTCCACACATTTAACGCACTCTATGAAGGCGGTCGTCAGATCGTTCTCACTAGCGATCGTCCACCCTCGGAAATTCCTGGCTTGGAGGACCGACTAAGGAGTCGTTTCGAATGGGGAATGGTTGCCGACATCACCCTGCCCGATTTTGAGCACCGCGTTGCTATTCTAAAACAGAAAGCACATGTCGATCGCCTTGAACTGACAATTCCGGATGACGTGATCCACTTCATTGCCGAACATGTGCGCTCCAATGTAAGAGAGCTCGAAGGATCCATCATCAAACTCCTCGCCTATGCCTCCCTAAAGCACAAGGACATTACTGTTGAAGTGGCCCGTGAAGCACTCAGAGACAAGCTTCGAGCAATCGAAGGACTCGAGGCAGAGCCCAATGGAAAGCTCACGATCCTTACCATTCAGCAGGCAGTCGCAAAGGAATGGGGAGTAACCGTTGATGGCCTTCGGTCCAAGACGAGAACAAAGACCCTTACTATCCCCCGGCAGATTGCGATGTACCTGGCAAGAGAACTTCTTGCTACTCAGCTGGTAGAGATTGGAAACGCGTTCGGTGGGCGGGATCACTCCACGGTAATTCACAGTATCGACAAGGTTCAGGAATCGATAACTGCAGACCCTGATCTGAAGACACGCATCAATCGACTCCGTGGAATGTTGGAAACTTTTATCTCAGCACCGATTCGTGTGGAAAGGATTACAGCTTCATGAAAGTGATGTCGACAACCTCAATGAGTCTCTGTTACCAACATCCTACCACACATTAGCCAGCATAGCGGAAATCAAGCCGCTCTCGTAAGTTAGAGCGACTCGACACAGCTCCACAGTGCCCTACTACAACTACTATTTTGATCTCTTAAAAAGAGACCATTAGTACACCACCCCGAATTCCACAGAGGGAAGGGATGCGCTTCACGATCTCTCGCGAAAAGCTTCAGGAGGGGCTTGCGGCTGTAGCTGCAAGCATTCCAGCGAAGACGACACTCCCTGTTTTGGCAAATATTCTGCTCGAGACGACAGATAAAGGAATTAAGCTGTCTGGAACCGATCTGGATATTGCAGTGAGCACGGAAGTAATGGCGGACGTGGATGTTCCTGGTGCTGTTACAATTCCTGCGAAAAAATTGAGTGAGATCGCTCGGGAATTACCTCCCGCCCCAGTGAAGATTGGTGCAGTTGGAGAACAGAGGGTTACGATCGAATGTGGCCGCTCACGTTTTAAGCTTCTTGGTCTACCGCGGGACGAATTTCCGACATTTCCTTCTGTGCGATTTAGTGAGAGCTGGCGGATTCGATCTGGAGATCTACAGCAGTTGATTTCACATACTTCGTTTGCTGTATCGTCTGAGGAAAGTCGGCCGATTTTGAACGGCGTATTATGGGAGCTCAGACCCGACAAAATGCGGATGGTAGCAACCAACGGGCACCGATTGGCCAAGATGGATGTCCCGATCGTCTCGGCCAATGCACCTGCGAGTGATCTTATCGTCCCACCAAAAGCGCTGGAGCAGGTAAGACGGCTATTTCCTGCCGAAGAAGAGCTGGAAATCGCGCGCGGGGACAATCATATCGGTTTCCGATCACCCTTCACGGCAGTCTTCACGCGACTTATCGAAGGTCCATATCCGAACTACGAACAGGTGATCCCGAAGGACAATGACAAGGTAGCAGTCGCTGATAAAGTAGCCTTGGCAAGCGCGCTGAAGCGCATGTCGGTAATTGCTTCGGACCAGACTCACAGAATCCGGCTGTCTTTCAATTCCGGAATGTTGAAGTTCAGTGTCCAGACTCCGGATTTGGGCGAAGCCCAGGACGAACTTCCGATACGCTACACAGGAGATCAGCTCGATATCGGCTTCAATGCGAGCTACCTGCTGGAGATTTTGCGCTATATCCCTACGGATGAAGTAAAAATGACTTTCAAAGCACCGGAAAGAGCTGCGACGTTAGAACCCGAAGGCTGGAAGGATCCAGCATCATACATGTGTCTCGTGATGCCTCTCCGCCTCGTTGACTAGGGAATGAACTGGAAATCCTGTTTGGAATTCTGCTTGAACTGCGACCGTCTGGCCGAAGCTGTTATGCTGAGATTCAAGAGCTGATCGACCGTCAGATGTAAAATTCGCCCACTCGCCGTATCGATGTAGTAGAGTGCAGTTCCAGTTCCAGTCGCGTCAATCGATACCCTGTGCTGTTGAAGCCCTCCTTCTCCTTTGGCGAGGGTCGTATCCGTTCTCAGAACTACGAGCACTGGATGACCTTCGTAGGATGCATTTCCCGAAACAATGTATGCTCTGGTCGTATGTGCGGATGTCGGCACTCCCGCCTGACAACCTGTTACGTCGGTAGAATCCTTCCAGCTCACTCCCACTGATAACTGTTCCGGAAACGCAATCAGCAAATTGTGAAGATCCGTGACTAGCATTGAGGTGACTGCACTGCATTTCCCGCTTACAGTCTCTGTGCCGATTGTCAGGGTACTGTCAGTAAATGACCCGGAGATCTCGACAGGTAGCTGGACAGGTTGGACTGAGCCAATCAACCCCTGTGTCGTTGTTGCAGAAGTATCTATGACAGCTGTGAAATCAGTTGCTCGATCCACCGGTTCCAGGGTTAGCAATTCGTGGGTGATGTTGGTGGAAATCTCCCGATGGGTAAGCGAGTCTGCACCAACACTCTCAATGGCGGCACTCCTTGAGATTGTATATCGGACGGTCCCAGCTGCGTACTTGAAAGACGATGCTCCAGCAGCAGGTGCAGTGGGCACTGCTGGTTGAGATGTTGGGGGAGCCGGAAGTGGGGACGGAGCACCTGGCCGTGAGCTTTGAGCTCCACTGCACGCAAGCGCAAATCCGGAGAGGAGAAACCAGCGTCTCCTTCGAGCTATTCTCATGTACTCACGCCTGATATGTTTTTTGGGAAAAATAGAACAACCTCCAGTGACGTATCCCTGGAGGTTGTCGTATTAGCGGAGCAACCGGTCTATAAGCCGGGTCCTGTCGAACTACGTAAATAGTCCGGACGATCATTTCTCTGCGAGCATGGTCACCCATGCCCTCTAGCAGCCTACCCGCGGTGTCTTGGTCGAGGTGGACTCCTCTCGCCGCATATTTGGCCTTGCTCCAGCCGGGGTTTGCCGTGCCGCTCGTGTTGCCATGAGCGCGGTGGGCTCTTACCCCACCGTTTCACCCTTGCCTTCCCGAAGGATGGCGGTCTGTTCTCTGTGGCACTTTCCGTCACGGGCAACTCTCGCTACCCGCGCCCAGGTGTTACCTGGCAGCCTGTCCACTGGAGCCCGGACTTTCCTCGGATTGGTATCAATATGATACCTATTCGCGATCGTCCGACCGATTGCTCTCTTCAAATATAACTAGAATGACGAATTGGGCGATTCATGCTTCCTGAGCATATCGGCGTGTGACGAGCATCTGACGTGTCCTCCTATCCTTCCTCAACGGTCTGGTATTCCCGACTCTCAACCGTGAGGATCACATGCCCTCGGATCCAAAGCGCACCCCACCCCGTATTCCAGTGTCGACCATTCTTACCCCACTCGAGCGATCAAGGGTGGACGCAGCAGCCCATGGGTTATGCGACGCTCTTCACCGGGAGTCACTTGAGGAAGTTCTTTCTGATCTAAGGGAACAGAAAGCAGGCTTGGTCCTGATATCTGTTACGCGATACGGCGCCCAGAGCTCAGCACGCGTAGCCGCGATGGTTCGGGAATTTCCGAGAGTTCCTGCTGTAGCTCTATTGACCGAAACCCAGAACTCCACGCCGCATACTACTCTAGCGCTCGGGCAACTTGGAATTCGAACGCTCGTTGATGCGAGAATGCCAACCGGTTGGCAGACCCTCAGAAACTTGCTGGCCTCTCAAGCGTCAACCGATCTGCAACGTTCTGCACTTACTCAGATTGGTCTGGATCTACCGGGAGTATCTAAGGATTGCTGGAGGTTCTTCGAGCTGCTATTTGATACCTCTCTGAGAATCTCGACGGTACGGCAACTGGCTCGTCACCTGAACATTCTGCCGAGCACTTTGATGAGTCGTTTCTTCTGGGAAAAGCTGCCGGCTCCCACACGATATCTATTCCTCGCCAGATTGATACGAGCTGCTCGTCTCTTCGAGAATCCAGGACTGTCGGTAGCTCGAGTAGCAAATCACCTGGACTATTCGTCGCCCCAAAGCTTCGGCCGCCATGTGCACACAATCATGAAAATGTCTCCAGTAAAATTCAGGAGCACGTACGATGGACAGGGTATGCTTCGGTTTTTCAGAACAGAGCTGGTTCTTCCTTATGTAGACGTGCTTTGCACATTTCGTCCATCAGCAGCTTACCCAGGCTGGATACCCAAATCACACAAACCCGTACGAGGTGATACTACTTAGCGTATAAGGGCAGCA
>CATPBN010000126.1 GCA_955652635.1 uncultured Gemmatimonadaceae bacterium | reverse complement strand
GTTACAACGTGAGGGTATGGGGCGATCGCGGAATCGCCGATGAAGCTCCGCCTTGGTAACGGGCTTACTACAAGTTACATACTCACACTGCTCAGAAGCAGGTCGTGACTCCATTGATCGCCAAACCCTTTCTGGCGTAGCACCGTGGCGATCTGTCCCCAGTGGCGGATGCCGTGCAGAAACAGGTTGGATGCGATCTTGTGCTTGCTCGCCGAGACAGGGCCAGCCGTAAGAGTCTGAAAGCTCAGAACGCGATCGAGCTCGGCCTCGGGCGCCGTCGTCAGAAACTGAACCAGCTGAGCGCGCCCATTGTCACCGAGCTCGAAGACATCCTCCATGGAAGTCTGCCGGAAATTCTCCCAGTCGGTGACTTGCTGATCGAGAAGCCGCTGTGTGTATCTGAGCTCCACGGCGAAGATGTGCATGACGACTCCGCCGATCGTCGCCATGCGTCCCGTCGCAAAGGGCACCGCCCAGGCTTGCGGATGGTCGATGAACCAGTCGTGCCAGCGATGCTGCTCCGTTGAGGTGAACTCGAGGAGCGTCTCGTACCGGAGTGCGCAGTGGTCGCCGGCGCTCACGCCCGCAAATGATCCGCGCGCCAGTTCTTGATTGCGCGTTTGATGTCGTCTTGCGTCTTGAGCTCGCCGTTAAGGGCTCGGCGTACCAGATCTGGCACTTCATCGTCGGGCGCGAAGCGGATGGCGATCAGTTGAGAGGCGGTCAGCTCACCGGCTCGGCCACGAAGATCGCTCGGCAGCACTCGTTCGAGGCGGCCGCGCTCCTCGATGCGAATAACCCGATCCTGGGCTCGTAACGGCATCCCGCGCAGCTCGAAGACTCCAATGAATAGAGCGATCGCTACGACGACCAACCACCCGCTAAGCAGGTGTGGATTCCGAGCAAACTGCATTCCGATAACGAAGACATTGATAAGAAGGACCGGAAGGACGAAGAAGTGAAACGTCGGGATCCATCGCCGGTGGCTTGCATAGGTTTGCGTCGATTCCGCCATCACTGCTCCTCGTTGTGGGTGAATCGTCAACTGGATGAACTTAGCCGTCGTCGAGGAATGTGCGAGAGTGAAAATCTGTTCCTGACTGGATCGTTACGACGTTTGTGCCTCCGCCTCGCGCGCATAGCGCTTGAGTCGGGTGATCATCGCGTTCAGTCCCGGTTCGCGGGCGCCGAGTCCGATGCTCTCCATCAGTATGCGGACGAAATCCGAGGGAATCGCCAGCGTCGTCGAAGGAGGCTGGTCATTTACAGCCGCGAAGACGATTGCCAGAACCGCCGCGATCGTCGGCGACTCACGCAGGTTGAGGTCGGCATAGAAGTGGATCTTTCCGTCGCGCAATTCCGGAATGATGTCTACTCGCGTCATGCACTCGGGGATCGTAAATGCCCCGCGATCGAGATCCCTGAAGCGCTCGGGAAGTGGCTCGAGCTTCTTCGAGTACTGAACGAGCGCCTGCATTTTCTCCTCCCGTCCCATCGAACGGAAGAGTCTGAGGACACGCTCGATGGACGGAGGAATGCTCGGCGCGACGGGAGCGTTCTCCATGCGCGGAATCTAATTAAGTTTCGCGAATCGGATCACCAAACGCATTGGAGAATGCAGATGCCAACGAGAAAAGCTAGCGCGACATGGGAAGGCGGACTCAAAGGCGGCAAAGGAAGCTTCAAGGGTGAGAGCGGGGCGATAGCCGGCCAGTTCAACTTCAGCTCGCGGTTCGAGAGCGGCGCCGGATCCAATCCCGAGGAGCTGCTCGCAGCAGCTGAGGCGGCGTGCTTCAGCATGGCGCTGAGCGGTGGCCTCGAGAAGAACGGCACACCGGCGACAAAGATCGAGACGACCGCGGCTTGCACCATTCAGGCGGTTCCCGGTGGATTCGGAATCACCACCATGAAGCTCAATGTGCAGGCGACAGTTCCCAAGATCGACAAGAACAAGTTCGATCAGATAGCCAAGGAGACCAAGGAGGGTTGTCCCGTCTCGAAAGCCCTCAAGGGCAACGTGGACATTCAGCTCGAGGCGCGACTCGTTTAGCGCGAGTAGTTCCTGATTTTGCCCTTGAGCAGTTCGCCGTTGGAGAAGATGATCTGCTCGCCCGACTCGCTGCGGATGCGGGTGGTCTTCAGACCAATGTGCTCGACCTTGCCTCGATAGTTGTCGACTGAGATCGAATCGCCGACAACGAACGGCTTGTCGACCACGATTGAGATTGCGGCAAAGAGGTCGCCGAGGATGTTCTGAACGGCGAGGGCGATAGCGAGTCCGCCAATGCCGAGTCCCGTGAGCAGCGGCCTGATCTGGATGCCCAGGTTCGAGAGAGCCACCAAACCGAGCGCAATCCAGATTGTGAGTCGGGCCAGAGCGCCCAACGCCTTGAACGTCGTAATACTGCTTCCATCCGTTACGTGGAGCTGGACGGATCGCTGGATGTAGTGGGTAATGATGATGTTCGTCCAGACCACGCCCTGCATGAACAGAGCGAGAATCGTCGCAACGTTGGCGAGATCCTCCGAGCTCTGCGAGAGGTTGAGTAAACGTTTTACGAGCGTGGCGATGAGGCCGAGGATGAGGAACAACGATCCTCGCAGCAGCTTGACTGCCAGACTGTTTTTCATGGGCTAATAATGTAGCACTGCCTCGGCATCTGGATCCGCGGACGGCGATACCAGGATTGTGGCGCGGCTCTACGCCGAGACTTTGAGTCCCTTGGGCATCGCCGCGATAGCAGCTTCATCGCAGGCGTCACAGTTGCGGCAGCTCCAATCGGGATCGACTTCCTCACCGAAGTGCTCGAGGATATAGCGCGTTCTGCACTGAGTAGTCTGGCAGAACTGAATCATCGTGCGGAGTTTCTCCTGATCCATCGCGCGCCGTTCTTCGTAGTCCTGCAGATCCGCGCTCAGATCTAGCGCGCAGAGATTCTCGCCCAGCCGCTCCCATTTTCCACCGCGATGCTCGCGGACCAGACCGTGTCTTTTGAGCAGGGCGAAGACGATCTTCGCTTTTCGGGAGGGAATCCCCGTCAGCTCCACAATATCATCGAGAAGGACCGGCGTCTTGAGCGGGTATTTCTCCAGAGCGAGCGCGACCTGCGCTGCTTCCTGTACCTCCGGATATTTCCCGCCCAGAAAGTAGGACTGGATCCGCTTGTCCTCCACCCGATACAACACTCGACAGATTGCCGGCTGTCCGTCACGGCCCGCCCTTCCAGCTTCCTGGTAGTACGCTTCTATCGATCCCGGGAAGTGATAGTGGATCACGAATCGAAGATCCTGTTTGTCGATCCCCAGGCCGAACGCGTTCGTCGCGATGATCGCCTTGAGCTCGCCGGCCATGAAACGGTTCTGAACATCCTTTCGATCCGCCGCTGGCCGCTTGCCGTGATACAATCCGACCTTGAAATCTTCCGCGAGCATTTCGTGCAACCGCTCGGCTTCCTTCACCGTCGCGACGTAGATCACGCCCGAGCCCTCGAACTCGCGCAACGCGTGTCGAAGCGTGGTGTCCTTGATCTGATCGTTGACTGTGCGAATCACCTCGAAGCGGAGATTCGGCCGCGCGAATCCCGTGATCGTCACGTGTGGATCGACCATCCCGAGCTGGCGCACGATGTCCTGCTGCACGTGGGCGGTGGCCGTAGCGGTCAGCGCGAGTATCGGTGGACGGCCCAGCCGCTTGGCGATACCGCCGAGGGAGAGATAGTCGGGACGGAAATCATGCCCCCACTGGCTGAC
>CATPBN010000125.1 GCA_955652635.1 uncultured Gemmatimonadaceae bacterium | reverse complement strand
ATCCTTGCGTGCGTGAGATGTCGGTTCGACTGATCGGAACCCAGAAGCCGGGGGCGGTCGCGAGCGAACTGATCAAGAGACTCGGATCCTCGGACCCGGCGCTTCGCGCGATATCCGCGGTTGGACTTGGCCTCGTCGATGCACCGACCGGCCTTGATCCGCTCATTCGTACGCTGCGCGATCCCACCGCCGACGTGCGGGCGAACTCCGCGTGGGCGCTCGGACGAATCGAGAACGGTCGCGCGCTAAATCCTCTTGTCGGTTTGTTCAGCGACAATGCCGAGGAGGTTCGTGAAGCCGCCGTAGCGGCCGTTGGTCGGATGGAGTCGACGAGCACAATACCGGCGCTCATTCGCGTCGTGCGACAAGACGATTCGCCGCGCGTCCGCCGAGTTGCAGCGTGGGCTCTCGGAAAGCTCGAGGCGCACGATGCGATCGATGCCCTGGCGGGAGTTCTGGGTCACGACGCCAACCCGGCAGTCCGCGAAATGGCGGCGTGGGCGCTCGGCAGCATCGAAGACCGGCGCGCGGTGACGCCGCTCGCCACCGCAATTCGTCAGGACAGTGAAGACAAGGTACGCGAGACTGCGGTCTGGGCGGTCGGTCAACTAGAGGATCGATCCTCCCTCGACATGCTTGGGGCCGCGACGACGGATCGGAGTCCACGCGTGCGCGGAACTGCTGCCTGGGCAATTGGACAGCTCGACGAGAGCGGCGCCAAGGCGCCGCCCGGATTATTGCGCCTGCTGAACGATCCGGAACCGGATACGCGACTCAAGGCGGCGTGGGCAATGGGTCAGATCGAGGACGCTACTGCGCTGCCCGCACTCCGTGACGCGCTTGGGACCGAGAAGAACGATCGCGTTCGACGCGCTCTCATCCGTGCGCTGATGAAATCAGGCGAGCGCTCCGAGGCCACGCTTACTCAGTTACTGAGCTCTGGCGATCCGCAGATTCGCGAAGCCGCCGTGCGAGGTCTGGCTGGCAGAAACTCGTTTGATCCTTGGCCGTGGCCCTGGCCGCGTCCCCGGCCGTTTCCGTGAGATCGATCGTGCGCACAATGGGACTTGGGTTAGTTGCGCTGACCCTCAGCTGTGCCGAGCCGACCGCGACGTTGCCGCGGCCGTCAGCGGCAACGACTGTCAGCGAGCAGAAGAGTAATTCGTACTCCATCAGTGCTGCCGAGAGCGCGGTGTACGTGAGGCTCGTTCAGCTGCGCGGCGAAGGCGGCGAGCCCATCCACGCATTCCTGCAAAGGATGCTGGAAAGCGCGGATTCGGCCGGCGCGCAGCGGTTGGTCGTCGACCTTCGATCGGTTTCGGGCAGCGATGCGCGTCTGCTGGTTCCCCTGATCAGGGGCATCTTGACCCGCGATCGCTTTATGCGGAGCGGCGGATTATACGTAGTTGTCGGTCCCAACAGCTTCTCGCCAACACAAAACGCGGCCACGCTCTTGCGGCAGTATGCGAATCCGATCTTCGTCGAGCAGTCCTGGCCAGAGCACTAGCCGCAGCGAGGTGGACTAAGGGATAATACTGTGTGTTTTTTCGGCCTCGCGAACACACTAAAACCCGTGACTCACTCATCCAAGAAAGAGTCCCTTACCAGTGAGTCTTCCTCTCCGCAATCGAGACTGGCGACGCGCCGCTCCGCGCGCCTGGCAACAGCTTCCGCTGCTCCAACGGGGCAAGATTGCCGGGTGCGTCGTCATCTCCGTCCTGAACGCCTTGTGGACGGGTCACGGAGTCTTCAGATCGTCGCCGGTCGGAGCAAGAATCGCCGGCGTACTCGCTTTGTCGTATCTCATCCTGACCGCGGCCGAACTGGTCTGGCTGCTGTTCACAGTCCAGCAACCAGTGGACATGGGATTTCCTGAAGAAACCCCGCCTCCCCCGATTCAGCCGGACGTTGATCCGCTTGTCGAGCAGCTGCGTGTCGTGCCCGCGCCTGTATTGAAGGAGGGTACGCTCCAACTCGCGGAAGCGATGCGAACCTTCGAGGCGGGAAGCGACGGTGCTTACGTTAGCACTCTCCTCAGTCCACGCGCGTTCGAAACTCTGTCGGAGGAGGAGCGCGACAAGGAGCTCGATCGAGAGAGCACCGAGCTGATTCAACGGCATCTCACAACGTGGCGCGCCTACCGCGAGCGATTCTACCGCCCTGCAATTGCCTTTCGCAACGAGCTTCGAAAGCGACTTGGCATCAGAAACCTGCACAAACAACCCGAAATCCCCGCGCTCGACCAGGCCGCGCTCACTGGCGCTAAACCGATTACGGAAGCGGCGGATCACCTCACCGAGTTAGCGAACCGCCTTCCGTAACCGATGGCCGCTTATGCCATTCGCCGCTGCACGCTGGCCGACGCGGAGGCGATCTCGTCCCTCGGAGCGCGGTTGTTTGTGCAAGCCTACGGACCGACGCACCCGGAGCCGGACCGGAGTCGATACCTCTCCAAAGCGTACTCTGTCGAGGTCATCGCCGAGGCGATAGAAAGCAAGGGCAGCTTCGTCTTTGTGGTGGAAGACTCGGATGGAACACCGATCGCTTATGCGCACATGGCCTCGACCTCGGAGGTTCCTCGAGGTGTCGAGGGTCGCCGAGCATTCGAGATCGTCCGGTTCTACGTCGACAGCGCTCACCAGGGCCGCGGCATCGGCGCCATGCTCATGAATCACTGCTGCGATATGGCGCGGCAGGCCGGTGGAGACGTGATCTGGCTGCAGACATGGTCTCAAGCCTCATGGGCGATCGGATTCTATCTCCGGATCGGATTCAAGATCGTCGGCAAGAAGCCCTTTTATTTTGGGGAGCGTGTGGACGACGACCACGTCATGGCGCGGCCGCTCTGACGACGAGGTGACTCGTGGCTTGAAAACAAGCCGCCACCCGGTTCAATTCGCTCGCATGCGCACCTCTCTTCGTTTTGCCGCCGTCCCCGTCGCAGCAATCAGTCTTGCCTGTACGTCCTCGGCGCCTGCGCCAACTCCCGAGCCCGGCCCGATCGTGCCGCGAGTGGTCGGCTATCTCGCATCGTGGGGCGTGAACAGCAAAGGCACCCGCATCGCCGAGCTTCCAGCGCGGGACCTCACCCACATTTTCTACGCGTTTGGCGGGATCCGGGATGACGGACGAGCGGGCGTCGACAACCCCGGCACGAACTTCGATGAGCTCGCTCGACTGAAGGCGCGGAACCCCCACTTGAAGGTGGCGATCTCAATCGGTGGCTGGACCGGCTCGGGAAAATTCTCCAACGTCGCGCTCACCGATTCGAGCCGGCGGCTGTTCGCTCAGTCGGCGATCGATCTCTTTATCCGGCAGCACTCGGGCGTTTTCGACGGAATCGACATCGACTGGGAATTTCCCGTTGCCGGCGGAATGGAAGGGAATGTCGAGCGCCCCGTCGACAGGGAGAATTTTACGCTCCTGCTCGCGGAGCTCAGGCGACGGCTCGACGCGGAGGGAGCCCGGGATCAGCGCCACTATGAGCTGACGATCGCCGCATCGGCTCGCCCGCAGGAAATAGCGAACGTCGAGGTCTCGCGCATCGCGCCGCTACTGGATTTCATCAACGTGATGACCTACGACTATCACTCTGGTCCGGGCACCACGAACTTCAACGCGCCGTTGTACGCGGCCAACGGAGATCCGACGCCGCAGCTCAATGTCGACGCCACGATGCGGGCGTTTCTCGACGCTGGAGTAGCGCCCGGTAAGCTGTTGGTTGGCGTTCCTTTTTATGGTCACGGCTTCGGCGGTGTCCCGAACATCAATGACGGTCTGTTCCAGAGAGGCACTCGTACGCCGGTGGGCTGGAAGGAGGGGGGCGGCGATTGGCGAGTTCTCGCGCAAACCCGTCTTCGGGATCCACACTATGTGCGGCACTGGGATGCCAACGCCCAGGTGCCGTGGCTGTACGATTCGACGAGCGGGACATGGGTCAGCTACGATGATCCACAATCCGTAGCTGCCAAAGTGCGTTACGTTGGTGAGCACCAACTGGGCGGTGTCGTGATCTGGGAGCTGGGCGGTGACGACGGAGCGCTGATGCGGGCGATCGCTGGACGCTGAACTTCAACGTTCTGATCGCAACCCCGTTCCGCTAACTTCACAGCGATAATGCCCGTCCACATACAGCGCGATAGTTCGCGGCCTCAAGCTCGCCCAGAGGACCTCCCGCTCCACGAAGATGTCCGCTGGCTCGCCGCCGCCCTCGGCCGGGTGATTGAGCGGCTCGAGGGACAGGAGTCGTTCGAGATCGTCGAACAGCTCCGAGTCGCGACCCGCGCACGCCGTCATGGTGACCGCGATGCAGCATCCCTCGACGAGCTTCTCCAGAGGATCGACGGTCTGGCGGTCGAACAGTGCGCAATGGCGGCACGCGCGTTCACGCTTTTCTTTCTGCTGATCAACACCGCCGAACAGACTCATCGCGTCCGGCGCCGGAACACGTACCTCGGTAAAGGGGCGAGTGTCCTCCAGCCTGCATCGGTACGCTGGTCGATGCGGAAGCTCCGCGAGATGGGTTGCACGGCAGAGCAGGTCGAGCGGGCGATGCTCACCCTCGACGTTCGTCCGGTTCTCACCGCGCACCCGACCGAATCCACGCGCAGCACTCTGCTCGGTTTGCAGGCGCGCGTTGCCGACAAGCTCCTCGCCCGCGAGCGGGCGCCCGCCGACGAAGCAAAACTCATCGAGCAGGAGATGGAGGGCGAGGTGGAGCTGCTCTGGCTGACGAGCGAAGTCCGTCAGGACAGACCAACGGTGCTCGACGAAGTCAGCTCCGCACTCTGGTATCTCGAGACGAGATTGCTGGACGCCGGCGCCCACGTCCATTCGGCTCTCGCTATCGCGTTCGAGCAGGAGTTCTCTCGCTCGGCGGATGCGTTCCGGCTCGCGGTGCCTTTGCGTTGGGGCAGCTGGGTTGGTGGCGACCGGGACGGAAATCCCTACGTCACGCCGGAGATAACAATCGCCACCGCGCGCCGGGCCACCCACGTGATACTCGGCAGATATCGCGAATCGCTCGACGAGCTCGTACAGCGGCTCTCATTGTCCGCTGAATTCACGCCGCCATCTCACTCGCTGATGCGCTCGATGGAGGGCGACAAGGAACTGCTGCCGGATGTGTGGAAGAAGAACAAGAAACGGAACGCCGACGAACCGCTTCGATTGAAGCTGAGCTTCATGTCGGCGCGGCTAGAGGCTACGCGCCGGCTCGTTGCATCGCGCGACGCGGGGCGTGTCCGCCAGGAGCGCGCCGCCTATCCTGACGTCGCCGCCTTCGAGCGCGACCTCACATTGGTGCGGGACTATCTGATTGGCGCGGGCGCCGTTCAGGCCTGTCGCACGAGCCTCGATCCATTCATTGCGGGCGTGCGGGCCCACGGATTCCATGGCTTCATGATGGATGTGCGGGACCACGCGGAAGTGCACGCAGCAGCGGTCGCAGAAATTCTGTCGAAGGGCGAGGCCGGTGTCGCGGAACGGAATCGCCTGCGAACCGTTTTGCTCGGCAAGACGCGCCGCCGAAAAGGAGAGCTTGCCGCCTCGACTGAGACGCAGCAGGTGATCGATACCTTCCGCGCCATCGAGACGATTCAGGACGAAGCCGGCGAGCCTGCGGCGTGCACCTATATAGTGTCCATGACCCGGTCGGCCGATGACCTTCTGCGCGTGCTCTTTCTCGCGCGCGAAGCGGGGCTCGTCAATCTCTCGGGGAAAAAACCGACGTCGCGTCTCGACGTCGTGCCGCTGTTCGAGACGCTCGAGGACCTGGATCACGCGCCATTAGTCATGGGAGCACTCCTCGACGACCCTGTGTACGCGCGACAGCTCGAAGCGCGGGGACGCCGGCAGGAAGTGATGATCGGCTATTCGGATTCCGGAAAGGATGCCGGCATCATTGCCTCGTCCTGGGCCCTCTATCGCGCGCAGGAATCGCTCTCCGACCTTTTTCGCGAGGCCGGTATCGAGCTACGGCTCTTCCATGGCAGGGGAGGGAGCGTCGGTCGCGGAGGCGGCTCGCCGGTTTATCGCGCTCTTGCGGCGCTCCCTCCTGGAACGACGAACGGCCGCATCAAGATTACCGAGCAGGGCGAGATCATCTCGCAGCAGTTCGGATTGCTCCCCGTGGCAGAGCGCAGCGTGGAGGTCACCACTGCCGGAACACTCCTGCACGAGTTCACGGACTGGCGAGCGAACGTCGAGCCGCACGAGGCGGCCGAGTTTCGGGAGGTAATCGAGAGGCTTTCCGAAAGATCGCACGCGGTGTATCGCGAGCTCGTCCACGACAACGACGCGCTCTTCCAGCTCTTTCGGGTCGCCACTCCAATCGACGAGCTCGCCAATGCGCGCTTTGGCTCGCGTCCAGCCTATCGTCCCGGCGCGAAGGCGGGCATAGATGGGATCCGCGCGATACCGTGGGGATTTGGGTGGACTCAGATTCGCCTCATGCTCACGGGTTGGCTCGGCGTGGGTGCTGCGCTCGGTGAGGAGATCAGGTCACGTCAGGGGTTGGCGAGGCTCCAGAAGATGGCGCACGTGTGGCCGTTTGTTGATGATCTCTTCGCCAAGGTAGAGATGGTCTGCGCAAAGACTGACATCGACATCGCGCGTATGTACGTGACGCAGCTGGGCGGAGATCTGAACCTGTTCGAAACGCTGGTGACTGAATTCGAGCGCGCCGTGGAGGCTCTGCGCTTGATTCGAGGCCACCGCTCGCTGCTCGATGACACACCGGTGCTCCAGGCGGCGATTGCGCTCAGGAATCCGTACGTCGATCCCTTGTCGCTGCTTCAGATTTCCCTGCTGCGCAGGAAGCGCAACTCCGGCGACCTCGACGAGAAAGCAAGGGAAAGGATAGATGATGCTCTGGCCACCACTCTGAGCGGAGTCGCCCAGGGACTACGCAATACTGGTTGAAACGGCGACCGGCGATCAGGCGAGAAGCTCTAGCGCCTTGTCGGTGATCGTCTGGTAGCACTCGCAGGCAACCTTCTTCAATCCCTCTGCATCTGAGATGGAGACCTTGCCGTAGCGGTGCTCGATGAGCCCCTGTCTCTCCAGAGTCCCGATCGCGACCGTTACTCCGGGCCTGCGCACCGCAAGCATCTGGGAAAGGAATTCCTGGGTGAGACTGAAATCTTTCCGACCAACAGCGTCCGCGGTGAGGAGGAGCCAGCGTGCGCATCGCTGCTCGATCAAGTGCATGCTATTACAAGCGGCCGACTGGGCGACCACCTCGTTCGAGAACTGTGCATAGCGATGCAGCATGAGGCTGAGCTCAGGAGCTACTCTCAGTAATGAAACGAAGTCTTTCGGCGCGAGCTGGAAGAATTCTCCCTCGACCTGGCAGATCCCCTTGCAGCGCGCGACGGGAATTCCGTGGAAGAGGGGAAGACCCATGAATCCCTCCCGGCCCACCGTCTGTGCCTCGAGCGTGGTGCCGTCCTTGAGCACCGTGACGAGCGAACCCATTCCGGTCAGCGGAAAGAGGACGCGCTCAAAGGGCTCATTTATCTCGAAAAGAGTCTCTCTCAGCGGAGAGGTGATCTTCTCGGCACGTTCCAGGAAAGCCGCGAGCTCGTTGGCAGGGAGTTTGGCGATGATGCTGTTTTCGACCGCGGTGGGAGCGGTCGTACCGTTTCCACCGGCGCGTCCGGCCGGACCCGTTTTTGATCTCATACGACTTCCTTGGCTGGGAGCCAGAAGGTCGCAGACTAAAGGGTTGCCCGTAGCGATCTGGTTGTGTAACGCACGCTACCCTATGACGATAGCTGACGCAAGCAAATAATCTTTTTCTATTTCGCGCTGCTGGGCGAGTTAGGCCCGCATTGTGCGGTGACGTACGATTCCTTCGCCTCCATCTCACTTGAAGCCACAAGAGAAAGTCAACACGGATTCGCTTTCGGAACTTCACGCCCTCCGTGAAAAACAAGTTCGCGAAGAGATAGCGAAGCGCCTGCGCAGCGTGTGCGTGAATTTTCCCCAGGAAGACTTCGACCGGCTCGTGAAAAAGATGGCCGAGCGCCAGGTGCGGGACGAGCGCAGGCTGGTTTGGTGAACTGAGGTCAGCGACTCTCGGTGGCGGTCTCCTGAGAGCCGGACACGTTGGCAGCGCTGCCAGCCTTGGGAGCGTCACCACTCGAAGGTAGGCGGAAAAACTCTTCAATGCAGACGCTCACCATGCGCGTGAGCAGGTCGTTGCGGTCGGGCCCTGGCGGGATCCCCACGTCGTTGGCCGCGTCGGTCAGAGCGAGCTTGAACGCGATGACAAAATCTTCGGGCGCGAATGTCAGCTTTTCGGGCGCCGAACAGATTTGATGAATGATCGCGCGCTGCTCAGATGTGATGGCGCGTCCTGCTCCGTTCAGCCTGAGCGCTCTTCGCAACAGCTCTTCATGGTGGTGAGGAAGTCTCCACCGCGAAGGCTGCGCGTTCGATCCGTTTGAAGGCGTGGTCATCGTCACCTATCCTTCGGGAGAAACCGTTGATTCCAATGCCATATTAAACGCCGGTTTATCGCGCGCAAGAGTAGAATCGACAAAGAGTTACGGGCTCCAGTTTGTACGCGGGCGTACAAACT
>CATPBN010000124.1 GCA_955652635.1 uncultured Gemmatimonadaceae bacterium | reverse complement strand
CGACAGCACGAGTCGTGCAAATCTGGATGCCAGCTCCGGAGTGAGGGAGGGCGGTGCGGAGCTCAACGACGGAAGACCAGAAAGTTCATGAGTAGAATGTTGGTGGCGAGCAACAACAGTGCAGTGGGGATCTGCACCTTGATCACGGCGTTTTCATCCGGGAGCTCGAGGAGCGCTGTGGGCACGATGTTGAAGTTGGCCGCCATCGGAGTCATCAGCGTTCCGCAGAATCCTGACAGCATCCCTATCGCTGCCATAATTGTCGGATCGCCACCGAATCGCTGGACGATCAAAGGGAGTCCGATCCCCGCGGTCATCACTGGAAACGCCGCGAATGCGTTACCCATGATCATCGTGAACACCGCCATCCCGATCGTGTAGGCGAGGACGACGACAAACGGATTGTCGAGCGGTATCCAGTGCTGTGCCAGTCCGCTTACGACGTTCCCAACACCGGCGATCGCGAATAGTGCGCCGAGTGCGGCGAGCATCTGCGGCAGTACGGCCGCCCAGCCAACCGCATCGAGCAGTCGTCGCGCTTCTCTGATGGGAGCGGACAACGGAGGCCTGAGCATCGCCATCCCGACAGCAAGGGCGATCAGCGTCGCGATGGCCAGCGAGATCACAGTCACCTGCTTGACATCGACCAGCGGCGAGCCATCGAGGGTGATCTTCTTGAAGGTGAGAGTACCCAACACCGTTGCGAGCGGAATTGTTAGCGCGGGAATGAAGAGTCTGTTCCCCCAGCGTCGCGCGCTCGCCTCCCGCGCCTCTGGACTGGAGCTCTCCGTCCTTCCTTGTCCGAGTCCACGGATGCTCGCGACGACAACCATTCCAATCACCAGAAACCCGTTCGCGAGATCGGGGAGATGTGAGCCGACAAGAAACGTTATCGCGTAGATGCCCCAGAACGCGGTGTTGTTGAGGCGTCTCGGGTTTGTGAAGTCGCGCGAGTTTACGAGGGCCACTCCGGCCATCATCACGCCTGTGAGCCAGTAGATGTGCTCGAGTGTGATCACGTCTCGCTTTGTTTGCGAGCGAGCTCCGTTCGGAGCCATCGATCCAGCAGGAGCAATCTTGTGCCATGAATGACGAGCGCGCAGAGAGCAGTTGGTATCGCCCAGATTGCGAGCTGCGTCGGCTCGACGTGAATTCCGTTCTGGTCAAGGAATCCCTTTATCAGGAGAATCGACCCGATCGCGATGAAGATGTCTTCACCAAAGAAGAGGGCGATGTTGTCGACCGCCGCCGCGTGAGCGCGGATCTTGTGTCGCACCGGCTCCGGCAGCTCCCCGTACTGATTCTCGGCAGCGCCCTCTGCCATCGGTGCGATTAGAGGCCGCACCATCTGTGCGTGTCCGCCGAGCGAGGTGAGCCCAAGCGCGGCGGTGATCTGGCGGATAGCGAAGTAGGCGAGCAGAACTCGGGATACGGTCGCGGCGCGAAGCCCCGCAACAACTGCTCGCGCGCGTTCCTTTAGCCCAGCGTGCTCGAGCAGTCCGATCACCGGTAGCACGAGCCACACGATAGCGACGTAGCGGCTCGTAATGAACGCTTTGCCGAACGCTGCCACGACGGCAAGCGGTCCGAGCCCACTGGCAATTCCCGTAGCAAGACCGGCCACCGTAACGACGAGCAATGGATTTATCCGAAGGACGAATCCGATTACGACGATTGCCACCCCGATGAGAGTGAGCATCCTAGTCGGTGATCGCCTCGATCCGTCGTGGGGTGAGCGTAGATGCGAGTATATCACGCGCGCGCTTGAGTGCGTCATCCAGATTCGAGAAGAGATTCTCCGGCCCAATCTCTTCGAGCACCGTCGAACCAGTCAGCGCGACCAATGGCTGCATGTGTACGTCCGAGAGCAGAACGGCAGTACCGTCCTTTCTACTCCGATGTACCACATCCTTGAGCGCGTGCATGCCTGTGGAATCGAGAAGCAGCACGTCCCGCAGGCGGATTATCAGCACCTTGGGCTTTCCGGCGATCTGCGCCAGGGTGTCTCTGAACGTTTCCGCCGCGCCGAAGAAGAAGGCGCCGTTGATCTCGTAGACCTCGACGCCTGGCGGAATATCCCGCAAACGCACGCCATTCTCATCAGACACGTAACGATCCCCATCGTCTTCCTCAAATTCCTGCTTCAGCGCGCGCACATTGGTTACCTCTGCCATCCTCTTCATGAACAGGAAAGCAGCGAGCACCATCCCGACGCTGATCGCGACGGTGAGATCGATGAAAACAGTCAGAAGGAAAGTCGTAAGCAGTATCACGACATCGCTCTTCGGAGAGCGCAGCTCTGCAAGAAAGGTCCGCCACTCACACATGTGGTAGCTCACCATAACCAGGATCGCCGCGAGCGTCGCCATCGGTATCAGGCCGGCCCATCTACCTGCAAATACGGTGATGACCAACAATGTGAACGCGTGAATGATTCCCGCCACTGGAGTCCGTGCGCCGTTCTTGATGTTCGTCGCTGTCCGCGCGATCGCGCCGGTCGCAGGAATTCCCCCGAAAAGCGACGAGGCGATGTTGGCCACGCCTTGCGCGATCAGCTCCATGTTGGAGCGATGACGTCCGCCGATCATGCCGTCCGCAACGACCGCGGACAGCAGCGACTCGACCGCGGCTAGAAGAGCGATCGTGAACGCGGGACCCACGAGGGCGGTTATCTCGAGCGGCGACAAATGCGGCAGTTGAGGGTGCGGTACCGATGCGCTGATACCCCCGAAGCGTGTCCCGATTGTTTCGACCGGCAGCTGCATCAACTTCACCAACAGCGTCGTCACGATCAGAGCGACGAACGGACCTGGAATCCTCCGATTCACCCTGGGCCAGATCAGAATGATCGCGAGTGCGAGAGAAGACACCGCTATGGCGCTTGGCGTAATGCCCGTGGCGCTGGTCGCATAGGCGCTCCACTTACCGACGAAATCAGCTGGCACCGTGCCCATACGGAGACCGAAGAAATCCTTGATCTCGCCGGAGAAAATGATGACCGCGATTCCACTGGTGAAACCAGTGACGACTGGGTAGGGAATGAACTTGATCATCGTCCCCAGCTTGGCGATTCCCATTCCGATAAGAATCACCCCCGCCATTAGCGTCGCCACCGTGAGTCCATCGATGCCGTACTTCTGGACGATGCCGTACACGATGACGACGAATGCGCCGGTCGGTCCCCCGATCTGAACCCGGGAGCCCCCCAGTAGACTGATCAGGAATCCGGCAACGATCGCCGTCCAGAGACCGCGATCGGGGGTGACGCCACTGGCAATTGCGAACGCGATCGCGAGCGGCAGCGCGACGACACCGACAATCACTCCGGCGACGAGATCGCCGAGGAATTTCTCGCGGTTATAGTCTTCGAGCGCGGTTAGTATTTTTGGAACGAGCACGACTCGAAACTTCGGAGCACCGTGCGCTATCTACAAGAGGCGCCGGGTGCGGCGGTCAGATTATCTGCCCAGCCAGTAGTTGACCTTGACCTGAAATACATTTGTCGGACGATCGCGGAAAATCTCCGAGCGCTGTTTTCCGAAATCGAATGCACCGTTCGTGTCGTTGCCAGTCCGGTTCTGGGTCCAGACGAAGAACACCGTCGAGCCAGGGCGATATTCCCAGCGCAGCACGGCGTTCCCGATCAGAGAACGGAAGGTGAAGTCCGGATCTCCAAACGTGAACGGCAATGCGGGTCCGGCACCATCGGGATCGACGGTGTAGGTTGCTCCGGCCGTAGCGGTGGCAGGAGTTCGCACTATCGTCCCGATGTCCTTGCCGTAGATCACTTTCCGGTCAGTCCGTGGCGCCGCGAATTCCCGGAATGACGAGTAGGCTCCGCTGGCGATGAACGGTTGCGCAAAGAGCTGCAGCGTGAGATTGGGCGTGAACGTCCAGTTCACCCGCGTGTCGAGCGACAATGTGTGCGTTTTGATGTACGCGAACACGTACCGATTTCCGTAAAAGGACTTCGCTGTCGTGTCCGCAACCGCCTCCACATACTGCGCCGGGTTTTCATCGACAGTGTAGCTCGGGGTGAGGCTGACGAACACGTTCGCCGCCGGCTTGAGCGCCACACCCGGCTGCAGGATCAGAGTATGGGTGTCGGCCCCAATTCCTTTGGCGGCCTGAACGGCGAAATCAAAAACTGCCCGCTGCCTCGCGTCAGTCGAGACCTCGACCTCCGTGAAGTTGTAGCCATTTCGCATTACGACCGGTCCGCCACGTGTCAGTCGATCGTCGAGCACGGTGGGATGGTGAATGCCGAAAGCGCGGAGATTCCAGTAGTTCAGAAACTGGCTACCGGCGTATAGCTGCGTCTGGAGATCGGTCTTGTCACCGTCGTAATTGAACTGCTGTTGCCCACCGCCAAGGATCACGGCATTCCGATACCACCGTCCCGGAGTCGTCCAACTGCGACCTGCGTTGGCATTCATCCACTTGAAATCGGCACGACCGAGGAACGATAGATCATTCACCTCGAACCCCGGGCTGCGCCAGTTCTGCGCGGTCTCCCAGAACCAGTTGCCCCCGTCCTTTGCTAGCCGCGTGTAGAAACCATAGCCTTGAAGAGATGTACCGTTGGGATCGTACTTCGTAGTGAAGATCCCATCGCTTGTTGCGCGACGGTCGGGACGCTGGAAGTAATGCGCGCTGGATCGCTCTGTGAGATCGATCGCAGACGATGTTCCAGCGACGTCCGAGGTAAGTATCGAGCCAATCCAGGAATACTGCCGCTGGTCCCACGTATGGTTGAAATCGATTCCGCCCGCTTCAGCTCGGCGGCGAAGTCTGTCGGCGATCACCGTGTCGTTG
>CATPBN010000123.1 GCA_955652635.1 uncultured Gemmatimonadaceae bacterium | reverse complement strand
TACCGTCTGGAAGAGCACCAGCGGGTTGCGTGATCTGTTGCGAAGCTCGTTCTTGGCGAGGTTGGAGGCGATGGTGTAGACCCAGGTCGAGAACTTCTTCGAGCGGTCAAAGCGGTGCAAATGGCGGTAAACACGAATGAATCCCTCCTGCACCAGATCTTCCGCCTTCTCGCGATCCCCGATGGTGCGATAGACGAAGTTCAGAAGTCGGGTCTGATAGCGGGTCACAAGCTCGGAGAAAGCACGCTCTTCCCCGCCCAGGAAAGCAGTCACGACGGCTGAGTCATCCATCGCCTGCAATCGTTCCCGGACGGTCGCGCCTTCAACGGCAACCATTTGCTTACGGACGGTGTCAGCCATTCTTCTCTCCTCTATGTAAGAGACTCACACTACATATGATCGTGCACATCTCTCGTGGAACTTTCTCACCTACCATGCTATTGCACGGGGCATGCCGAGTAGCCCTTACGACTAACCATATGCCAATTAAGGACTTATGTCAGTGTACCCAAGCTTGAGCTTGTCCATATTCTGCCAAATCTGTCCTATTTACATGACATGTCAGCGTCCATTCATTGATTAGACGCCAATTTGGCCAGAAGGGTTAACGGCTGGCGCGAAATCCCGCGGCGAATAGCAGACCGAGAGCCGTCTTCGAGTCTTGGATTTCGCCAGCTTGGATCATCTGCAGAGCTCGCGAGAGTGGCATCGGTTGCAATTCGAGAAATTCATCTGCTTCATGCTTAGTCTCTCCAGACGTCAATCCCGTTGCCATGAAGAGATGAATTTTCTCGTCGGTGAATCCGGGAGTCGTATACATCGTAAACAGCTCATCCACGTGTTCTGCGGAGCACCCGGTCTCCTCCTTCAACTCCCTAAGAGCGCAGTCGCGGGGATTTTCCTCGGGGTTTAACCGCCCCGCCGGAATCTCATAGAGATAACCCTCAGCAGCATACCGATACTGCCGGATGAGGAGGACCTGGGGATCTCCTCCGGCGGGATCGCTTAGAAACGGAACCACTGCACTCGCGCCCGGATGCCGCACCATCTCGAGTTCACCGACCGAGCCGTCGGGGAATCGAACGGTATCCACGTCGAGTGATATGACCTTGCCGGTGTAAGCGCGACGCGATTTTATCCGCCCGGGACGGTCTTCTCCGCTGCGCTTCACTCTCAGGTGTTGTGAACTGTCACTTCGCCCAGACTGTAGTCGGCGAGAGCGTTGCGAACAGTCGTAGCGTCGCCAACTATTACCGTCTGCAACAACTCCGGATGAAGGTGTGTCTTGGCTGCCTTGAGAACGGCGTCCTCTGACACGCTGTGAATGTTCGTCCGGTACGAATCGTAGTAGTCCGAAGGCAAGTCGTAGATCGCCAGGGTAGCGAGTGCAGACGCGATTGCAGCGGTCGTCTCGTAGCGAATCGGAAAGACTCCTTCGAGATAGTCCCGGGCAAGCGAGAGCTCTTCCGTGGAGATTTTCTCGTCGCGAATCCTGTCGATCTCCATGAGGATTTCACGAAGCGCTGGCGCTGTTACTTCGCTTTCCACAGCAGTGGAAACCACAAACGGGCCCGGCCCCCGTCGCCAATCGTAGAATGAGGATGCCCCATAGGTATAGCCGTGTGCTTCCCGGAGATTGAGATTGATCCGTGAGCCGAAAAGCCCGCCGAGGACTGCGTTCATCACCAGCGTCGGAAAGAAATCTGGATGCTTCCTGGGCAGTCCAACGTGTCCCAGCCGCAGCTCCGATTGTGGGGCGCCCGGCTTATTTACGATGTGAGTACTCTTCCGGTTCCTGCGCGCTTTTCCCGACAACGTTTGATGCGGGGAAGATCCACGCGGCCACTTCTGAAATGCCTCGACGACCAGCTTTTTCGCATTTCTCGACGATATATCCCCGGCAATTATTACTGAGGTAGCTCCCGAGTTGTAGTTCGAGCGGTAGAACTGCTCGACATCTCTGCGCATCAGTGAGCTGACACTCTCCGCGCTTCCCTCATCTGGCCTCGAGTATCGCGATTCATCGTCGTAGAGAAACTCTGAGAACTTCTCATCTGCTAGTCCGCGTGGCTCCGTTTCGAGCTGGAGAATCTCCGCCAATCGTTCGGCCTTGAGCCGTTCGACCTCCCGCTCCGGAAACAGGGGGCTGCTGATTGCTTCGCCAAGCAGCTTCGTTGCCTCATCCAGTTTATCGGAAAGCACCGTGATCTTCAGGAAGGCGCTGTCCCAGTCCGCCCCGGATTCGAGTGATGTACCGAGCTGCTCAAACCTCTCAGCGAGCTCAGCCCCGTCAAATCTGGTTGTTCCTTCGAGCAACGCAGCTGCCGTGAGCGCCGCGACTCCTTCCTTGCCGCGGGGCTCATTCGTTGACCCTGCATTGACCAGGACCAGTACTGTCACAAGGGGAAGCTTTGCGACTGGTGCCGTAATCAGTCTAATCCCTGTTGGGAGCGTTTCGTCCTTGAATTGGGGAAATCGGTAGCTCCGCGGCGGTCCTGGCTTTGGACGTAGGGATGTGACCATCACCCTGTGCCGGCAGCGGCCAGAACACCTTCTGATTCGACTCCTTCCCTCGGCACGTAGATGAGACTCGCTCTGTTGTTTTCTCCGAACCGTTCCGAGATAATCTCGTTTACTTGCTCAGTGGTGACTGCGCGGTAGCGATCGACTTGCTCATTGATCAAGGCCGGTTCCCCGAAATAAGTCGCGAACATCGAAAGTCGGTCCGCTCGCTCGCCCGCCGACTGTAGTGACGCCGTGAGATCGGTCTCGATCAATGAAATCGCCCTTCGCACTTCCGCGTCCGAGACCCCGCCATGATGGAGATGATCGATCTCGAGCTCTACCTGCTCCTCGAGGCGGGCAGCGCCCGTTTCCGGGCGCGCCGTGACATCTAGGACCAGAAGATCGGTGCCTTTTGCCAAGTCGAAAGTGAACGCTGAGGCATCAGCTGCTACCTGTCGCTCGCGAACCAAAGAACGGTGTAGTCTGCTACCCCGCCTCAGGCCAAGCACCGCTGCTGCAATGCTGGCGGGGTAGTACGCCTCGCTCCCGAATACCGGGGAGCGGAAGGCCATGAATAGTCGTGGCAGACTAACGCTATCGTAAACCAGTTCCCTCAGCCGCGTTCCGAACACCGGTGGAAGATCCATTGGCGGCAGTGGAGGTTTTGCCTTCCCTCTCGGGATTGGACCGAAGTACCTGTCAACCATCTCGCGCGTTTCTGCCGTTTCAAAATCGCCGGCAATGGAGAGCACAGCGTTGTCAGGCGTGTAGTACGTCGCGAAGAACTGTGCAACATCATCCAGCGACGCTGCCGACAGATCATCCATCGATCCGATTAACGAGTGCTGAAATGGATGCGAGAGCGGAAAGACTAGCTCCTGCATTTTTTCGAGGAATGTACCATATGGCTGATTATCCACCGACCAGCGCCGCTCATTCTTGACGACATCACGCTGGGTATCGAGCTTCGCCTGCGTCATCGCAGGCAGCAGTTCACCCATTCGATCGGCCTCCAGCCATAGAGCGAGTCCAAGCTCGTTGGAAG
>CATPBN010000122.1 GCA_955652635.1 uncultured Gemmatimonadaceae bacterium | reverse complement strand
GACCCATCGAACTGGACCCGCGGTCTGACTTTTTGAGGCGCGCACTGGCAGAGCCGGTGCGCGCCTTCCTTTTTTGCATGCCAGAGTGTGCCAGGTTGGCGGGTTTTATGCGGCACCCCCGTTGCACCTGTGAGCCCATCCCGCGTACTCACCAAGGCCAGCCCACATGATCAATCCGGACCGTCTGACTGTAAAGGCGAGCGAAGCGCTCAACGAGGCGGTTGACCTCGCCCGACGCGCGGGGAACCCACTCGTCTACGATCTGCACCTCCTCCTGGCGCTGCTCGCACAGGACGAGGGGATTGTCGTTCCAATCCTGCAGAAGCTAGGGGTCAGCGTCGCGCAACTTCGCGAAGCTGTCGGACGCGAGATGGCGCGGTATCCAAAGCAGTCGAACGCCCAGCCTACGCTTTCGCGTGAGCTCAACCAGGTGTTCGACAAAGCGGAAGCAGACGCGAAGAAGCTTGGCGACGAGTTCGTCTCGACTGAGCATCTCCTTCTCGCGCTCTCGGACGTGAAGGGCACGGAGAGCCGCAACCTTCTGACAGGTGCCGGCGCGACCCACGATGCGCTCCTCGAGGCTCTCGAATCTGTACGCGGCTCCCATCGCGTTACGGATCAAACTCCGGAAAACCAGTACCAGGCGCTTCAACGCTACAGCCGCGATCTCACTGAGGCCGCGCGGAAGGGCAAGCTCGATCCCGTCATCGGTCGCGACGAGGAAATTCGGCGCGTCATCCAGATTCTGTCGCGGCGCACCAAGAACAATCCGGTCCTCATCGGCGAGCCGGGAGTGGGGAAGACCGCGATCGCCGAAGGATTGGCGCAGCGAATCGCCAACGGCGACGTGCCCGAGGGGCTCAAGAACAAGCGCCTCGTCGCACTCGACCTCGCTGCGTTGATCGCGGGCGCAAAGTTTCGTGGTGAATTCGAGGAACGCCTCAAGGCCGTTCTAAAGGAAGTGACCGAAGGCGAAGGCCAATTCATCATGTTCATCGACGAGATGCACACGCTCGTCGGGGCCGGCAAAGCCGAGGGCTCGATGGATGCCGGCAACATGCTGAAGCCGATGCTTGCTCGGGGAGAGCTTCGCGTCGTGGGTGCGACCACCCTCGACGAGTACCGGAAGAACATCGAAAAAGACGCCGCCCTCGAGCGCCGCTTTCAGCCCGTCTACGTCGGTGAGCCGAGCGTCGAGAGTACGATCGCGATTCTACGTGGGCTCAAGGAGAGATACGAGACCCACCACGGCGTTCGCATCACCGACGGCGCAATCGTCGCCGCCGCCACGCTGTCGAACCGGTATATCGGCGATCGCTTTCTGCCGGACAAGGCTATCGATCTGATCGACGAAGCTGCGTCGCGACTCCGCATCGAGATTGACTCGGTTCCGCAGGAGATCGACGAGGTCGAACGCCGAATAACCCAGCTCGAGATCGAGAGGCAGGCGCTCCAGAAAGAAAAGGACAAAGCCTCGCGCGAGCGGCTGAAAAACCTCGAGCGCGAGCTGGCCGAGCTCAAAGAAAAAGCCTCGGCCATGAGAGCGCAGTGGCAGCAGGAGAAAGAAGTCCTGGGCAGCGTCGCCAAGATCAAGCAGCAAATCGAGCAGGCGCGTACGGAAGCCGAGCTGGCGACCCGCCGCGGCGATCTACAGAAGGCCGCGGAGATCTCCTACGGCCAGATCCCCCAACTCGAAAAACAGCTTCAGGACTCCGAGCGCAAGCTTGCGAGCAGGCAGGAGGGCGGCGCGAGATTCCTCAAGGAGGAAGTCACGGCGGAAGACGTCGCCGAGATTGTCGCGCGCTGGACCGGAATCCCGGTCTCGAGAATGATGGAAGCTGAGCGTGAACGGCTCACGCGCCTCGAGCAGGTGCTGGCGAGTCGCGTCATTGGACAGGACGAGGCGGTCCGTGCAGTCGCGAATGCGGTGCGCCGCTCACGAGCCGGGCTGCAGGATCCCAACCGGCCGATCGGGTCGTTCATCTTCCTCGGGCCCACTGGCGTCGGAAAAACAGAGACCGCCCGCGCGCTCGCCGAATTCCTGTTCGACAACGAGCAGGCGATGGTGCGCATCGACATGTCGGAGTACATGGAGAAGCATGCTGTCGCACGCCTGATCGGTGCTCCCCCGGGTTACATCGGGTTCGAGGAGGGAGGCCAGCTCACCGAAGCAGTGCGTCGCCGGCCGTACTCGGTCGTGCTCTTCGACGAAATCGAGAAGGCGCATCCCGACGTGTTCAACATCCTGCTCCAGATTCTCGACGATGGACGGCTCACCGATTCGCAGGGACGGACAGTCGATTTCCGCAACACCGTCATCATCATGACCTCGAATATCGGGAGCACCTACATCCTGGAGCACACTGGAGATGACAGGGCAGTAGTCGAGGCGCAGGTAACGAACGCGCTCAGACAACACTTCCGCCCCGAGTTCCTCAACCGCGTTGACGACATCATCATCTTCCGCCCACTCGGCAAGGCAGAGATCGAGCACATCATCGATCTCCAGCTCAAGAAACTTGAGAAGCTCCTTTCGGACAGGAAGCTCACGCTCGAGCTCACGCCGCAAGCGCGCGAGGTCCTGGCTACAGAAGGCTACGACCCGGCATTCGGCGCGCGTCCGCTCAAGAGGGCAATCCAGCGACTGTTGCAGAATCCCCTCGCGCTCGCGGTGCTCGAGGGCAGGTTCAGCGAGGGAGATCACATCATCGTAGAGCGCGACCCAAAGGGCGAGCTGACGTTCAAGAGAGCGAAAGAGCCAGCGCTTGCCGGTAGATAGCAAGACGGCAAACGAACAACTCGGCGTCTCGCCACTCGCGGTTGACGAGCAGTATATACGGAACGCGCTCGACCTCGCCCGCGAAGCGGTAAAGCGAAACGAGGTGCCGATCGGCGCGGTTATAGTGCGCGAGGGCTCCATCCTCGCTGCCGCAACCAACCGGACGATTCGTGATCAGGATCCCACCGCGCACGCGGAGCTTCTCGCGATTCGCGAGGCATCGTCCAAGCTGGACAACTGGCGGCTCGACGACTGCACTCTCTACGTCACCTTGGAGCCGTGCGCGATGTGCGCTGGCGCGATAGTCCTCTCCCGGATGAAGCGCGTTGTCTTTGGAGCGTGGGATGAGAAAGCCGGCATGGCCGGCTCGATCGGAGATTTGTTGCGGCATCCGAAACTGAATCATCGGCCTGAGGTCCGCGCCGGAGTGCTGGCAGAAGAGTGCGCGCGTCTTCTCGAGGAATTCTTTCAGAGGCAGCGCGCGGTCGGTTGAAGAAGGGGCATGTGCCCGATAACTTGCGACGCTGTTGGACAGGTGGCCGAGTGGTTGAAGGCACCGGTCTCGAAAACCGGCATACCGGTGAACCCGGTATCGAGAGTTCGAATCTCTCCCTGTCCGTAGCTTTGCTTCGCGCCGCCGCTCTTTGCGCGTAAGTGATTTCATCCGTTCCGGGAGAATCGGATGCGCGTTGCCCTCGCAACAGCTTTCGTCCTTATCGTCCTTCCAGCTACTACCAAGGGCCAGAGTGCGAGAATAGACGCTTTGTCCCTTCAGGCGGGTGCCCGCGCGAGAATGCTCGCACCTTGGACCGATGCTAAGTACGAACTTATTACGGTCGCTTCGGCCAGACCGGATAGCTTGCGCTACAGCCTGGAGCCAAGCCTCGCTACCACGTCGATCGCGTGGCAACAAATCAGCAAAATGGACGCGAGCATGGGAACTCATAGGAATACTGGGCGCGGTGCCGGAATCGGATTGCTCGTGGGCGCTATCGGAGGCGCCGTGCTCGGATCCAACGCTCCGGGCAACGAGTTCAGAGGTATACAAAGAATTTTGCAAGGCATATTGGGGGGTGCTCTCGGTGGATTAGGCCGAGCCGTCCTTGGCACCGCTTGGCAGAGCGAGAATTGGATTCCAGTCGCTCTACCGCGATAAGAGTGGAAAACGCAACCGCACTTGCTGTTCGACACTACTTCAAGCCGTTGCAAGCGCCTAACTTAGCAGACTGTTGGGACGGGTGGCCGAGTTGTTTAAGGCGCACGCCTGGAAAGTGTATTACGCTCGACCGCAAAAGAAATTAGGAGCGACTCGGACGGTTAGTGCGAGCGAATTCCGTAACGCACAAGTATCTCCTTTACGCGGTCGATTGGAATTGCTTCGACCGTTCCTCTTCTGCTACTAACTGTGCTCGCGCGAAACAGCGAGTTGTAGATCGCCTCCTCAGTCGCTTCTATCACCGCCTCGTAAAGCGCGGATAACTCCTCGGTGTTTCCAATCTCTGTGGTGGTGAGACGCGTTGCATCAGGCGTCCGCCGCACTTCAGCGGCGGTCGAAAAGCTGATCACGTAGTCGCCGGACCCGTTTGCGGCTACCGATCCCGTTC
>CATPBN010000121.1 GCA_955652635.1 uncultured Gemmatimonadaceae bacterium | reverse complement strand
TGTCTTCGCCCGGCGTCGAGAAATAGGCGATGGTTACTGGCACCATCGGGAAGACGCACGGCGTGAGCAGCGAGAGGAGACCGGTGGTCGCGGCGAGCCAGAGAAATCCGACGCTCACGTTCTATCCGCAACCAGGAGAACGACCGCGAGCTTTTCGGTGCGCGGCGGAAGACACAGGGTGTCGCTGCACACCTGGTATCGGACGCCGACATGAAACTTCCTGAAGCCGGCGAGGGAGCGACCAGGAACGCCAACTGGAATCGTGAAGCGCGTGTTGCCCGAGTAGAGCTCAGTCTCCATACCAAAATTCTTGTCGAAGGCGCGCTCCGGCTGGGGCGCTTTGATCACCCCGCGGACGATGACGTCGCCGGCATCGACGAGCGTGATCGAGAGCGGGATTGGTCCGCCCGCTTTCTGGGTAAGCGAGTAGATGTGCCATCCCTTGGCGATATCGGCCTGGACGGTGAGCGGAACGGTGCGTCCTGGCGTGACTTGGAGTGGCGTGCTCCGTGGCACTACGCTCCATCGAACCGGACGAATAGAAAGCGTGCGGTGGGCCGACGGATCGGCTGATGCGAGGAGCGGAATCAGAAGGAAGAACTGGAGCTTGTTCATTGAGACAGAATATATCACCCGCGGGGCGCGATCCCTGCGTAGATACCCGTCGTTTCCTACCATGTTCGAGTGAACTCTCCCATGCAACGCCCCATAATTCCGCATCCGCCATTCTTTTTCGAGAGCTGGTACAACGTCGTCAGAACGGTCACGCTCTCGATCATCGGCTTTGCGGCGCTCATGATCCTGCTCCGGGGATCGGGCAAACGCACGCTCTCCAAGCTCAATGCGTTTGATTTCGTGTTCGTCGTAGCGGTGGGGTCGGTGTTCGCCTCGACGATAATCTCCAAGGATATCACACTGATCGAAGGCGTCGCCGCGATGGCGACACTGATCGTGATCCAGGTCACGCTGGCGGAATTGGCGATGCGATTTTCGACCATCGAACGAATCATCAACGGAAAACCGACCCTGCTTCTTTCACACGGAAAGTTCATTCCTCGCGCCCTCAAGAAGGAACGCGTAACTGAGGAGGAGGTCCGTAGTGCCATTCGCGCGAAGGGCGTCAACCGGGTCGAGGATGTCGACGCCGTCATACTCGAGAACGATGGCTCGCTCTCGGTTGCCTGGGAGGCGAAAGGTCCAGGCCGCAGCAGCCTCGTCGATGCGACGGTTCCCGAAGGCGCTCGCGCCGAAGAAAGCTCGAAGAAACCAGATAAACAACAGTCGGAATAGGGTTTCGAGCAGTCGCAGACCACTCGAGCTTGGTTTATGTTTTGCGTGAGGTAGACCGTACATTTCCCAGGATTCCCGTGCACATCCAGGCCGCAAAGAACACCGGTTATCGCACCATCCTCGACCCTCGAGGGCGGCTCTGGGAGGTGTGGATGGTCCACCCGTCTTCGATCGAGCGCCGCAGGATGGAGCGCCGCTCCCCCGTCGAAAACGCAGTCTTCCTGATCGAGCAGCGGGTGATGGGGGACAGACGCGCATCCCCCGGCACACGCGGGGCGGTGGCCACCGAATTCAGCTCGGGCTGGCTCTGTTTCGCGAGCAATGGCGAGAAGCGTCGGCTCGCGCCCGTCCCGGTCAACTGGATGAGCGCCAACGACGGCCAGGTCGCCGAATGGTGCCGGATCGCAAGGCGTGTCATGAAGTGCGGCCCGACGTGGGACCCTGCGGACGAGATTGTCCCGCCCCGCGGACGAACGGTTGGGTAACGGGAAAGTGGGGGAAATGACGACGGCCGTTGCCCGCATGGTCTCATCGATTCTGTTGTCGGCTCTTTGTGCCTGCTCGGCGGCCAGCGGCGACAAGCAGGCCACGAGCTCCAATCAGGAGCAACGGAGTATGAGCGCGTCGAGCGCACCCACGAGCAGTAACGGTGACGCCTCAGCCGCTGCAGCTACCGGCTGCGACGCATCCCTGTGGGACCACGTGTACAATCCGAGTCGCTTGCAGAAGCTGGCGTCATGCGTGACGGCTACGGGAATCGTCGAGGAATCTGCGGCCGACCCTGACGGTGATCAACACTTTCTCCTCAAGCTCGATCCCGGTCAGGATGCGTTGGTGAACAAGAGGAACGACAAGAAGAAGACTGGAGATCTCGTGGTGGAGATCGTCTGTGCGAATCCGCCTTCACAGAAAAAGGCGAAACGAGCCTGCGCGGGCTACACCAACCGAATTCCGATTCCGGCGGTGGGTGCACACGTGAGGGCAACCGGCACGGAAGTGCTCGACTCGCACAACGGATGGATCGAGATCCATCCGGTATCAAAGCTTGAGAAGATCTAACGGATAGCGCCTCGGGGGGCGGGAGCGAACGGTATCAAGGCTCGAAATCAGAAATTCCGGCCTAGCCCGCCCACCAATCGCCACGGTGCCTGATGATCAACGGGGCGGGCGATGCCGAGGTGGAGCGATCCCGAGAACAGTGTCATTCCGAATCCGAGCGTCGCGCGAAAGCCGCCCGTTGGGCGCGAAACGGGCACAGTGCTCCACCGAGCCCCCAACTCTGTAACCGCGACGCGGGCAGAGTTGGATAGGAGTTCCGTCCATCCCCCTTGTAGTCGTGACGCCCATCCCGGGCCGACTCCAGGAATCTACTAGATCTTTTCAAGCTTTGACACAGGATGGATCTCGATCCATCCGTTGTGCGAGTCGAGCACTTCCGTGCCGGTTGCCCTCAC
>CATPBN010000120.1 GCA_955652635.1 uncultured Gemmatimonadaceae bacterium | reverse complement strand
GTCCCAACCCCGCAGACGTGTAGGGGTGGGTTCGGGGGCCGGCGAAGTAGCTGATCGCCGTTGCCACGGATCTCAGGACTGCGGATCGCCTCGGATGAATCCGCCGTCGAACTGCGCGATTGATCGCCGTTGTGGAATCGCGCTTTACGGCTACGCCGATTCCGCCGGCAATAGCGGCGCCCGACAATGCTGTAATCGCCCGTGGGGAGGTCATATACGGACGAAGAGCAAGGGATGTACCTCTCGGGTGGAACACTGTTGCGATTCGGTCGCGCATGGTTTAGCATTGGGACAATGACATTCACTTCCATCCGCCATGCGCACAGCCACCACGGCCTAACGGGCCGCGGGGCGCTTTTGCGCGTGCACGTCAGACTATAGTCGGCTAGTCAGACTCCACTCACAGAGCTTCCGCAGCCCGTCTCCTTCCCGGACGGGCTTTTTGCTATCCACCACTCATCTCATGCTCAAGATCGCATTGCCAAACAAAGGACGACTCGCGGACGAAACGCGCGAGCTATTCGGGGACGCCGGCTTGCCCGTGCGCACCAGGGGCGAGCGCGCGCTCTCGGCTTCGCTCGGCGGCGAGTTCGAGGCGCTGTTCGTTCGCGCGCAGGACATACCAGAGTTCGTCGCCGACGGAGTTGCGGACGCCGGTGTCACCGGCTGGGACCTGGTCTGCGAAACGGGGCATCGCGTGGAGGCGAGACTCGACCTTGGCTTCGGTGAGTGCCGCCTCGTTGCGGCGGCGCGCGAAGACAGCGTCATCACGACGCTCGAAGATATTACACCCGGCACCAGGATCGCGACTTCGTTCCCGAACGTGACGCGGGAGTTCTTTCAGGCGCGCGACCAGAAGGTCGAGGTCGTACCCATATCCGGCGCCGCGGAAATCGCGCCGCTCATGGGCATCGCCGACATCATCGTCGACATCACCTCCACCGGCTCGACGCTCAAGGTCAACGGACTTCGAGAGGTCGGCACACTACTCACGTCGCGCGCGCAGCTCGTCACCAGATGCGACGCCGTCTTCCAGCAATCGAAAAGCGATGCAGTGGCCATGCTCATCATGGCGTTGGACTCGGTCGTTCGTGCCCGGGGAACGCGATACTTGATGGCGAACGTCCCACGCCGCTCACTCGAGGCAGTGAAGGAGATCATCCCCGGCATCAATGGGCCGACCGTGATCGACATCCTGAACGGCGGCGATCGCGTTGCCGTGCACGCGGTGGTGGACGCGACGACGGTCTATAAAACGATTGCTGCACTCAAGGCTCTCGATGCCAGCGGCATCCTCGTCACGCGTGTGGAGCGCCTGATGCCGTGACGCTCGCCGCCGAGAAATCACTCTTCAGGTACGCGTCTGCTCTGCGCGATCTGCCAGACCGGGACCGCGACTCGCTGCTGCTGCGAGCGAAACAGTCTGACAGCGAGGTTCGACAGCGCACGGCGAACATCCTGCGGCGCACTCGCGTCGACGGTGATCGCGCGCTGTTCGAGATGGCTCGCGAATACGACAGCGTCGCGCTCGAGTCGCTCGAGGTCCCGACCGAAGTCAGACGGCAAGCGGTCGCATCTCTCGACCGTGGCCTGCGAGCGGCGCTGGAGCGTGCAGCCCGCAACATCGCCGTCGTGCACTCTGCATCTCCGCCGCAGGCAGTCGAGATCGAGACGGAGCCCGGGGTCATCGTTGGCAGAAGGCCGGATCCTCTGCAGTGTGTTGGTATCTACGCGCCTGGTGGGCGTGCGTCTTACGCGAGCAGCGTGCTGATGGCCGCTGTTCCCGCGCGCGTTGCTGGAGTATCCGAGATCGTTCTCTGCTCTCCCCCGCGCGCTGACGGTTATCCCGCGCCGGTAGTGCTCGCGGCGTGCGAGATCGGGGAAGTGGACCGGGTCTTCGCATTGGGTGGCGCGGGAGCAATCGCGGCGATGGCATACGGCACCGCGACAGTCCCGCGCGTCGACAAGGTCGTTGGACCCGGCAACGCCTACGTCGCCGAGGCTAAGCTGCTGGTGAGCAGAGACGTCGGGATTGATTCGCCAGCTGGGCCCAGCGAGTTGATGGTCATCTGCGACGAGACCTGCGACAGTGAGACGATCGCGCGAGAAGTCGTAGCGCAGGCTGAACACGATGTCGATGCATGCATCGTCGTGATTTCGACCTGCCGCGATGCGCTCGGCAGAATCATCGATGGAATTGGGCGGGAGCTTGCTGGGTCTCCCCGCGCGGAAGTCGTTCGCGCCGCGCTGGAACAGAACGGAGCAATTCTCTCCGCCGATTCGGCGACGGAGTCAATTGACTTCGCGACCCAGTTTGCTCCAGAGCATTTGTTGCTGGCGGTCCGGAACGCGGAAAGCCTTCTGCCACAAATCCGGAATGCGGGAAGTGTGTTCATCGGTGAGCAATCGTCCGTGGTTTTCGGCGATTACATCACCGGTGGCAATCACGTTCTTCCAACCGGCGGGCTCGCCCGGAGCTTTTCGGGACTGGGTCCGCTCGATTTCGTGCGTTGGACGTACTATCAGAGAGTCACTCGCGACGCCGCTCGCCGACTCTCCGGCGACGCGTCAATTCTCGCTGACGCTGAAGGTCTACCGAACCACGCGCGGGCAGCACTGCGCTGGAGCACGCCGTGACGGCCATCGGGCGCGGCACCGCGATCAAGCGGTCGACAGATGGAATCGCTCGGCTCAAGCGTGCGAGCTATCGCGACATTCCGCTGTACTCAACCTCCCGAGACCGGTGCGCGGTCGATCTGAGCGACAACACCAACCTGTGGGGCGCGCCGCCCAGCGCGCTGCGCATGTTGGGCGCGACCGCCGAGGAGAGCGTGACGCGCTATCCCGCGGCGTTCGAGCCGGCGCTCAGGGAGACGCTGGCAGATTATGTGGGAGTGTCTCCGGAGATGATCGTCGCGGGCTGTGGATCGGACGACGTTCTCGATTCCGCCATCCGCGCGTTCGGCGAACCCGGCGAAGCCCTATGCCTGCCGTCGCCGTCTTTCAGCATGATCCCGGTGTTCGCGAGAGCGAGCGGTCTCATTCCGGTCGAAGTGCCGCTCACCGCGGGACTCGATGCGGATGCCTCGGCCATGGTCGAAACCGGAGCACGGATTACGTACCTCTGCTCCCCCAACAACCCAACTGGTGGAGCGTTCTCGCGCGAGGCTGTGGAAATAATCGTCCAAGGGGCTGCGGGATTGGTGATAATCGATCAAGCGTACTCAGAGTTTGGCGGCGACAGCTTCACCGACCTCGTCTCTGGGGGAAGGGGGAAGCGGGAAGGGGGAAGCGGCCGTCCGGTTCTCGTAACAAGAACGTTGTCCAAGGCGTTCGGACTCGCAGGGCTGCGCGTCGGCTACGGCATCGGCTCGCCAGAGCTTGTCGGTGAAATCATGAAGGCGCGTGGCCCCTACAAGGTGAATGCGCTTGCCGAGCGCGCGGCGATAGCGGCTCTCGAGAACGATCAGGGCTGGGTGGCAGAGCGCGTTGCGGAGGTCGTAGCGAATCGCGCGCGGTTCCGGCAGGAGCTCGCGCTGCGCGGCATCGATTCGCTTCCCTCGGCGGCGAATTTCGTTCTGCTCCCCGTGAAAGATGGCGCCCCCGTATCCAGTCAGCTGCGCCGTCTGGGAATCGCCGTGCGCGAGATGGCAGCGCTACCCGGTATCGGCGATGCTTTGCGGATTGGAATCGGACCGTGGGAGCTGATGGAGCGCTGTCTCGACGCGCTTGGCAGCGTAGCATGACTCACATCGGAATCTTCGACTACGGCGCGGGCAACCTGCACTCGTTGGTGAAGGCGATCGAAGGCGCGGATCGAAGCGTGTCTGTCGACACCGACATTCGCTTATCTCTAAAAGGCGACATTCTGATTCTTCCGGGCGTCGGAGCGTTCGGCGCCGCGGTCGCGGCGATGCGTGGCGCACAAGGATACGTCCGCTCCGCGCTCGCCGACGGGAGACCGTGTCTGGGTGTGTGCCTTGGGATGCAGATGCTCTTCGACTCGAGCGAGGAGGCACCGGGATCGAACGTCGGGATCGGACTCATTCCCGGCCGAGTGATGCGCCTGCTTACTCCGAAGGTTCCCCACATGGGGTGGAACGAGATCGAATGGGTGGGAAGCGCGAAGCTTCCCGCCGCCTACTTCGCGAATGCCTATGTCTGCGAGCCGGACGACGTGTCATCGGTCCTCGCGTGGACGACGCACCAGAATAGGCGGTTTGCATCGGTCGTGCGGACGGCAAACACGGTGGGCGTCCAATTTCACCCGGAGAAGAGCTCCGTTGCCGGGCGGAGCTTCGTGAACGGCGTCATCGACGAGATCCTCCAATGCAAGTGATTCCTGCGATCGACTTGCGCGACGGCGCCTGCGTGCAGCTGGTCGGCGGATCGTACACGAATGAGCGCGTTCGCATCACCGACCCCATCGGCGTCGCGGCCGCATGGGCAGACATGGGATTCAAACGATTGCACGTGGTGGATCTCGATGCCGCTACGCGTCGAGGAACGAATAGGGAAACGGTGAAGCGGCTTCTTGCGGCGAACGGAGTGCGCCTGCAGTGCGGTGGTGGCGTGCGGGACCTCGAGTCCATCGAGGAGTTGTTTGCCGCCGGCGCATCCGAAGTGGTGATCGGCACCAAAGCAATCGAGGATCGCGAGTGGCTCGAGAAAGCGGCGGCCATTTATCCGAACAGGCTCATCGTCGCCGCGGATACCAGAGGGCGCAAGGTCGCGACACATGGCTGGTTGGAAACCAGCTCGCAGGACGTCACGACTTTTTTGAACGAGCTGAACCAGCTCCCCCTTGCCGCGATTCTGGTGACCGCGATCGACCTCGAGGGGCGGATGAAGGGTTCTGACGTCACTCTCATGCGTGAGCTTGCATCGCTGTCGCGGCTGCCGCTGCAAGCCTCGGGCGGAGTTGGGACGCTCGCCGATCTCCGCGATCTCGCCGCCGCGGGGGTCTCTGCCGCAATCGTTGGAATGGCTTTGTACACGGGCGCGCTCGAGACGAGCGCCATCATCGAGGAATTTGCTGAATGACCGTGACCGTAAGAGAGACCGCCGAAACGTCTGTACGCGTCGAGCTTCGCGCGGGAGAGGGCTCGGGCACTAGCGAGACGGGAGTCCCGTTCCTCGACCATATGCTCACGGCATTGGCCCGGTACTCTGGACTCGACATTGACGTCTCTGCCCGGGGCGATCTCCGTCATCACGTCATTGAAGATGTCGCGCTGACCCTCGGCCGCGCGTTCAAGGACAGTGTTCCCGCCGGCGCGGCGCGATATGGGTCGCGCACGGTGCCGATGGACGACGCTCTCGTCCAGGCAACCGTCGACATCGGGGGCCGGCCCTACTACGAAGGACCACTACCGAACCGGCTCTACGATCACTGGATGCGCTCGTTCAGCAACGAGGCGAAGGCCACGATTCATCTTGTAGTTGTGCGGGGAACTGACCGCCACCACGTCATCGAGGCCGCGTTCAAGGCCCTCGGCTTTGCCCTCCGCGATGCGCTGGTCGACACCGGCGCGACGATGAGCACCAAAGGCCGAGTCTCGGTGAGGGTGGAATGACGCTGATGAACAGAGTGATCGCGTGCCTCGACGTGAAGGACGGCCGCGTCGTCAAAGGCGTCGGGTTCGTGAATCTCCGTGACGAGGGCGATCCGGTCTTGCTCGCCGAGCGTTACGAAGCGCAGGGCGCCGACGAGATCGTGTATCTGGACATCTCGGCGACCAACGAGGGGCGCTCCACCTTGCTCGATCTCGTGCGACGGACGGCCGAGCGGTTGTTCATTCCGCTCACTGTCGGCGGCGGGATGCGATCGGTGGAGGACATAGCGGCGGCGCTGCGGGCGGGAGCAGACAAGATCGCGATCAACTCAGCGGGCGTTCGTCGCCCGGCACTCTTTACTGATGCAGCGAAGCGGTTCGGATCGCAGTGCGTGGTTGCCAGCATCGATGCCCAGAGAAATGGTGAGAGCTGGGAGGTGTACGTAAACGGTGGACGGGAGCCGACTGGATTGGATGCGATTGGGTGGGCTACGAAGTGCACGGAGCTCGGTGCCGGTGAGATTCTGCTCACTAGCATCGATCGCGACGGCGCACGCAGCGGCTACGATCTCGAGCTTTTGTCCAGAGTGGCGAGCGTTGCCACCGTCCCGGTTATCGCATCGGGGGGCGCTGGCTCGGCAGCCGACATCCGCGACGCGTTCACGCGCGGGGGAGCGGATGCGGCGCTGCTGGCCGGGTTGCTCCACTCCGGCATCACGGACATCCAGAGTATCAAGAAAGCCCTCCGCGCCGACGGCATCTCGGTGAGGATGGCCGCATGACCGGGAACGGAACCGACAACTATATGAATGCCGTGGCCGAAGTGGCTACGATCGCGGGCAACGTGGCGCGGCGGTACTACGGGAAGAGTCCCGATGTTCGACTGAAGAAGGATGGCTCGCCCGTCAGCGCCGCGGATTACGACGCCGAGCAATCGGCGCGGGAATGGATCGGGAAAAACTTTCCGTCCGACGGAATCATTGGCGAGGAGCTGCCCCCCACGCGTGAATCTGCGAAACGACGATGGATTCTCGATCCAATCGACGGCACGTTCACGTTTCTTCAGACGGTGCCGCTCTGGGGGACGCTGGTGGCGGTGGTGGAGGGAGAGCGTGTGATCGCGGGGGCGGCGTACTTTCCGGCACTCGACGAGGCCATCGTTGCCGCGCCCGGCAAAGGCGCCTGGTGGAACGGCTCGCGCGCTATGGTGTCGGGAGTATCGGATCTCAAGGCTGCGCGGCTCGTCACCACCGACGCGCGGTTCAATCGCGATCCAACTCGTCGCGACCGTTGGCTCCAGCTTCAGAATGGTGCACAGACGATGCGGACGTGGGGAGATTGTTACGGGTATCTGCTTGTCGCCACGGGTCGCGCCGACGTGATGGTTGATGACGTGATCTCGGCATGGGATGTAGCGGCGCTGTTGCCGATCATCACCGAAGCGGGTGGCGCGTTTACGGACTGGAAAGGCCGCACGACAGCTTTCGGCGGCGACGCGATCGCGACGAATTCTTTGCTGGCTGGCGCTGTTCGAGACATTCTCGTCCCGCCGGCAGCGGGTGACTCGACATGACTGCAACTCTGAATCTCGACGAAGTCGCTTTCGACGACGTCACCGGAACGGTAGTGGTCGTCGCGCAGGATGCCGCCACCGGAAGGGTACTGATGGTTGCGCACGCGGACAGGGAAGCCCTCGCGCGCACGATCGAGACGGGCGAGATGCATTATCGATCGCGCCGCCGGGGACTGTGGCGGAAGGGTGAAACGAGCGGGAACGTGCAGAAAGTGGTTTCGCTGTCCCTCGATTGTGACGGCGACACTGTGCTCGCTCGCGTCGTTCCGGCAGGACCCGCCTGTCACACGGGGCAGGTCTCCTGTTTTCCCTACTCTGCCCAGCCAGGTGCCTGGGCAGCGCTCGCGGATATCATTCGCACTCGAAAAACGCAGACGGATAACGGAAGCTATACCAAGGCGCTACTCACCGATCGCAACCTCCGTTTGAAGAAGATCGGGGAAGAGGCCGCCGAGTTTGTTACGGCCTGCGCCGACTCTGATGCACGTCGTGCTGCCGAAGAGGCAGCAGACCTTATCTACCATATGGCCGTTGCTCTGGAGGCTGTGGATACGTCTATAAATGCAGTTGCCCTCGTGTTACTCAAACGTTCGCCAAACGGCACAGGTTTGTTATGATCGTGTAAGGGTGTTCTGCCTTGCAGCGATGGCGAACGCGCGGCTATTCTATCCGGGCCTCCACGATCAGACCCCATAAACATGCATCATCCGAAGTGAATTTCCGCTCGCAGTTGCGTGTGTTCGTTGCAGCCAGTTCGGCGATCGCCGCCGGATTCGTCGCGCCATGTGCTGCCGCGCAGAACTCTCAGGACGACAGCGCCGTCACCCGTCCATGGCTGACGAAGGGTGACGCCGTGGTGGGCGCACTCGCCGTTCTGGCAACAGTGGCCATAGTGCCTCTCGACGGACGGGCTGCGAGAAAGCTGCAGGAGGGGCAATTTCAGCGCAGCGACGATCTGCAACACACGGCGCGCGATCTCGCGTTCGTCGGCGGACCAGGGCCGTTTCTGATGGGCGCAACTCTGTTCGCCGCGGGCCACTTGACGCGAATGCCGCGACTGGCGGACGCGGGGCTCCACATTACAGAGGCGGTTCTCCTCGCGGCGAGCGTTACAGGGCTCGGCAAGGGGATCTTCGGTCGTGCGCTACCGAACGTGAATGTGAACAATCCGGACGACTTTCAGTTCTTTCGCGGCTTTCATGATCGTAACGGACCCTTCGTGTCGTTCCCGTCGGGTCATGCCGCCGCGAGCTTTGCGATGGCGGCGGTGGTCACGGGCGAAGTCGATCGGTGGCACCCAGGACTGGCTCACATCGTCGGTCCCATCGCCTACGGTGGCGCGGGACTGGTCGGACTGGCGCGCATGTACCAGAACGTCCATTGGGCGAGCGATCTTCCGCTTGCGGCAGCGATTGGAACGTGGAGCGGCCTCACCGTGATTGCTCGAACGCATCGGAATGATCAGCAATCCGACACACGCGACGGCATTCCAACGGTGCTGGTCGACGTGCTGCGCTCGACCTCAATCACTCCGATCGCGGGCCACGGCGCGGGCTTGTCGTGGTCGATACCGCTGGAACTCGGCAGCCACTCTCCTGGCCACTAGCCGATCTTCCGCGCTGCGAGACAGCGCGGTGATCGCCGCCGTCGCAGCTTTCAGCTTCATTCCCCGGCTGGGGAGATTGCATCTCTTCGACTGGGACGAGATCAATTTCGCCGAAGGTGCTCGCGAGATGCTCGTGACTGGGAACTATCGGGACGTGCAGATCGGATTTCAGGCGTTCGCCGAGAAGCCACCGCTGTTCATGTGGGTCCAGGCGCTCTCGATGCGGGTGTTCGGCGTTGGAGAATTCGCTGCGCGACTTCCCAATGCGATCGTTGGGATCATCACGCTCGTCGGCGTCTATCTCCTTGGGCGGCGACTCGTCGACCGCGGCTTTGGGCTGTGGTGGGCGCTGGCGTTCGGCGGATCGCTGCTGCCGAATCTCTACTTCCGCTCCGGAATCATCGACCCGCTGTTCAATCTCCTGATCTTCGGGGGAATTGTTGCGCTGTTCGCGTTCGAGCAACAACGTCGATGGGTTCTGCTTGTTATCGCCGGGATCTCTATTGGACTCGCCGTATTGACGAAGGGTCCTGTGGGACTTCTGCTCCCGGGTCTTACGTGGCTGGGGTTCCGGGTAGTGAAGCGAGACCGGGCTTCCCGCTTCCCGCTGTTTCCCATGCTCATCTGGCTAGCAGTCGCGGGCATCGTTGCCGCTCCGTGGTACATCGCTGTCGCAGCGCAGGGAGCCGGCGCGGGCACGGGCAATTTCATACGTGCCTTCGTCGCACGCCAACTCGAGCTTCTCCGCACCGGTGTGGCGGGGCACACCGGCCCGTGGTACTTCCACTTCGTTGTGCTCGCGCTCGGATGCTTTCCGGCCTCGGTGTTCGCCGTTGCCGCATTCCGCAGGCGCGTCGACGACGCACAGAGACTGAGCGACTTCCGACGATGGATGATCATGTTGCTGATCATCGTTGTCGTGATCTTCTCTCTCGTGCAGACGAAGATCGTCCACTACTCGTCGCTCGCGTATTTTCCGATCACGTTTCTCGCGGCGCTCGCGATCACCGACGTCACAACGCGAGCGTGGCCGCGCTACCTGGGTTTTGTAGCGGGCGGGATCGGGATCATTTGGGCCATTGTGTTTTTCGCGCTACCCGTCGTCGGGATCATGATCTCGCATAGCCAGCTCGATCTCTCTCGCCTCTCGCACGACCCGTTCATTCTCGCGGCAGTCGCGGTCCCGGTCGGATGGTCTCAAGTCGATCTCGTCCCCGGCGTTGCCTATCTGCTGGCGATTATTTGCGCACTCTATGTCTTCCTCAGGAATCCGCAGGATGCGAAGCGATTCGCCACGATTCTGTTCGGTTCGACAGTGATAGTCGTCCCGCTCGCGCTCGCCCGGATTGCGCCCAGGATCGAGCTATACACGCAGTCGACTCCAATCGCGTTCTACGAATCTCTCCGTGGCTGCGACTGCTACATCGCCCCACTCGGCTTCAAGAGCTACGCGCACCTGTTCTACGCTCGGATACCACCCGAACGCTCGGCCCGTGCAGCTGGAGTCACACCCGATCGTTACGAGGGATGGCTTCTCTCCGGCCCGATCGACCGGCCGGCATACTTCGTCAGCAAGATCGATAGGGTGGACCATTGGCGCGGCCAGCCCGGACTCGAAATCATTGGTGCGCGAGATGGCTTTGTCTTCCTCCGACGCGATCCGCCGACGTGACGCCCGACAAATCGCCATCGACGATCCGCGGTCTCGTCGAGATCGCGCGCGTTGATCACTGGTTCAAGAACGTATTCGTGCTGCCCGGCGTCGTCGTTGCCCTCGGCTTTGCTCCGCTCAGCGCCAACCCCGCGGTCGTCGAAGTCTTTCTTGTCCGACTAGTTCTCGGACTCTTGGCCGTATGCCTCGTTGCATCGAGCAATTACGTCCTCAACGAGATCCTCGACGCCCCGTACGATCTGCATCATCCCGAGAAGAGTCAGCGCGCGGTACCGTCGGGCAGAGTCAACGTTCGACTCGCCTACGTCGAGTGGCTGGTGCTCGCCGCAGTCGGAATTGCTATCGGCGCGTTCCTTTCGTTCGGACTCGGCGCTGCGCTCGCCGCGCTGTGGGCGATGGGATGCGTCTACAACGTCCCGCCGATCCGCAGCAAAGATGTCCCGTACATCGACGTCCTCTCGGAATCGGTGAACAATCCGCTCAGGATGCTGGTGGGCTGGTACATCGTGAGTCCGGGCGGGCTTGCTCCCGTTTCGCTGCTCGTGAGCTACTGGATGGTCGGCTGCTACTTC
>CATPBN010000119.1 GCA_955652635.1 uncultured Gemmatimonadaceae bacterium | reverse complement strand
GGGAATCATGGGGTGGCTGCGCCAGGATCCCGAGCTCCTTCCCTTCTATATGTTGTGGTCGACTGCCGCGGTGGCTGTGGTGTTGGGTGCTCTGCTGCATCGGTTTCTGTACGCGCGTGGATTCAGCAAATCGCAGGAGAGTGGTGAGCGATGGGTGCGGCAGGGTACGTTTGGACGACTCGTGGGAAGAATGCTTACGCCCTGGGGCGTGATGCGTCGCGAGCTCGTGCTGAAGGAGATGCGCCTCTTTTTCCGCGACACCACACAGTGGTCGCAGCTAATACTGCTAACGGTTCTCGTGGTGGTCTACGTCTTCAACATCAAGTTCCTGCCACTACGGGGCGAAGGGGTCACCTTCTTCCTTCAGAATGTGATTCCGTTCGTCAATCTCATTCTGGCGGGGTTCGTCCTTGCATCGATCGCGGCGCGATTCATCTTCCCGGGAATCAGCCTCGAGGGACGCACGCTCTGGCTGTTGAGATCGAGCCCGCTCGAGATGCGGCAGCTGCTCTGGTCCAAGTTCTGGGTCGGGACGCTTCCGCTCCTTGTACTCGCGCTCGGTCTCGTGTTCGCCACCGACGTCCTGCTCCAGGTGAGCGGATTCATGATGGCGGTGTCCATCTTCACGATCACGATGTTGACGTTCGCGATCGCCGGACTGGCGCTCGGATTTGGCGCCCTCTTCCCGAAGTTCAATACGGAGAACGCTGCGCAGATCCCGACGTCGTTTGGCGGACTTGTCCTGATGATGGCGTCGGTTGCGCTCATCGGAGCCGTCATCGCCATCGAAGCGCGACCGGTTTATCAGTATGTGGGGGCGCACCTGCTGCATTCTGAGCCGAGCATCGCTGGACTCTGGCTCGGATTCGGCGGGGCGGGACTGATTTGTCTGGCGGTTACGTTTGTCCCGATCCGGATCGCAGTGAAGCGAATGAAGGAGCTCGAGCGGTAGCTCGTGTTACTCCCGCGGTTTATCGCGCAGGAATCCTATCGCCGCGTCCTTCGAACTAAAGATTTTCTTCGCCATCGAGCCGTCGCCGTAGTGCACTTCGACGGCGATGCTGAGTGGAACCTGGGTATCGCTCTGCGACTTGGGAACATCGATCATCGCCGCTACGCCCTCGCCCTGGAGGAGTCGCACGATCTCCCGCAACAGCTCGGGCTCGGTCAATCCGGCCGCTGTCATCGCCCTCGCGGCGATTCCCTGTTTCTCGCGGATGAGGCCGAGTAGCAGGTGCTGCGTGCCGACGTATCCGTCGCCGAACTCGTGGGCCACGGAGATCGCCTGATCGAGCACCACTCTGGCTCGCGCCGTATACGGCAGATCCGGCGTTTGGATTCTCCCGGTGGGCCGCCCTTCGGTGAGCATCTGCTCCACCGCGATTTGCAGATTGATGGGCCTTGCGCCGAGGTTCTCGAGAACGTCCACGACGAGTGTGTCCTCCTCGGCGAGAAGTCCGAGAAGCAGGTGTTCCGTGCCTACGTATTCGTGATGCCGGCGGCGGGCGTCTTCACGCGCCTTGATAAGCGCTCCGCGCACTCTGCTGTTGAAATCGTACCCGGCCAAAACAACCTCCCCAGGAGGAGCTAAAATTCCTCCGCCCAGAAAGTAGCGCAAGTGCCTGCGAAATGCTGATAGTTTTATCCCTGAACAACCGCGTCCACCGCTACGGACGCTCCGGGTAGAGGGGCGGCGATGAACCTCACGCAACGCGAGACTGAAGCACTCGATGCTCTGGCGGACACCTTCGTGCCGTCACTCGCGTTCGCGAACGATGAAGATCCGGCTCTGTTCAGCATGTCCGCAAGCGACCTAGGGGTAAGTATCGGGGTCGCGGATGCGCTGGACCGGATCGAGCCCGCGAAAGCCCAGGCCCTTCGATTCTTTCTTGGTCTGCTCGAGAACCCTCTTTTTATCGCCAGCGTATCGTCAAGCGCATCCCGGTTCTCTCGTCTTCCACATTCCAAGCGCGAGCGAGTGCTCCAGCGTCTGGCGAACAGTCTCGTGCCGCAGCTTCGCTCCGCGTATCAGGGCGCTCGGAGTCTCGTGATGCTTCACACATACGCGGCGAACGGCACTCCCGCGTCGGACGACCTGTTGGCTGCGATCGGGTACGCGCCCGAAATCAATCGCAGGGCAACGGCGCCGCGCATACCGGTGGCGAAGCTGGATCACGAGACATCTGTCGAATGCGAAGTCTGCGTCGTCGGATCGGGCGCTGCAGGAAGTGTCGTGGCCGCCGAGCTCGCGGCAAAAGGCCGCGATGTGATCGTGCTGGAGGCAGGCTCGGAGTCGAGCGGCGGCGACTACGATCAGCACGAGCTTAAAGGAATGCAGAGCCTTTTTCGCGAGGGAGGACTATCCGGCACGCGCGACCTCAGCCTCTCCATCCTTGCCGGCGCTTGCATTGGCGGCGGGACGACCGTCAACTGGCAATCGTGCTTTCGCACTCCCGATGACGTGCGCGAGGAATGGACCGACGTATCGGGCTGCAGTCTTTTTGCCGGCGAAGCGTTTACTGAATCACTCGACGCGATCTGGCGCCGCATTGGCGCGTCCACGGACGAGAGCGAGGTCAACGAGAACAACAGCGCGATTTGCCGTGGCGCCCAATCGCTCGGCCTCAATTGGAGCGTCATTGCCCGCAATTCCCTTGGCTGCGATGTGGAGCAGTGCGGCAATTGTATGTTCGGTTGTCGAGTGGGCGGCAAGCAGAGCGCCTCGACGACCTATCTGATCGACGCGATCCGCTCCGGCGCTCGACTCATCGCTCCGTACTGGGCGCGCCGGCTCATGGAAAACAAGGGGCAAGTCACGGGCGTCGAAGGGACCATCAGAGGTGCGAACGGCACGCAGACGGCGCTGCGCATCAAGTCGCAGAAAGTAGTCCTCGCTGCCGGAGCGATCGACACGCCCGCGTTGCTGATGCGGTCGGGATTGAAATCGGTGCACCTCGGCCAGCACCTGTACCTCCACCCGACTGTCGGCGTCACCGGGAGGTATGCCTCGCCAATCGAGGCATGGAAAGGCGCTCCGCAGACGATCGTCTGCGACCAATTCAGCGGGGGGGGCCTCTCAGACGGATACGGATACCGGATCGAGGCGGCACCGGCGCATCCGGGCTTGCTTTCGGTGGGACTTCCGTGGAAGAACGCGAGGGATCACCGGCGCGAGATGCAGCAGATACGGTTCGCAGCGCCGTTCATCGTCCTGACGCGCGACTCCAGTTCCGGACGCGTGCGGATAACCCGCGACGGCAGGCCATACTTCGACTATCGGCTCGGAAAGGAAGAACGACGTCTGCTCAAACACGGAATGTCGACTGCCGCACGGATTCATTCCGCGGCCGGCGCTGAGCGGGTAATGACCATTCACACCACACCGTTACACTGGGACCGCGCGTCAGGTGAATCGATCGAGAAGTTCTGTCGTCGGATCGAGACTGCGCCGACTTCGCCGAACCGCCTGCCGCTATTCAGCGCGCATCAAATGGGAACGTGCCGGATGGGCAGCGACCCGGCGACGGCCGTCTGTGACGGAACCGGCGCCGTGTTCGGGATGAAGGGTGCATACGTCGCTGATGCGAGCCTTTTCCCCGGGTCGTGCGGTGTGAATCCGATGATCACGATAATGGCGCTCGCACGATGTGTCGCCAGACTCATTTGATGCGCGCCTTTTCCAGGTGCGCGGTCGTACCGTCGCGGACGGCTAGATAGACCACGCCATTGGCGCCGAATCCGACGAGTGCGCGATTCTGCGGCAGCTGCACGCGATCTATTAGCTCGCCTTTTCGATTGACAACGTCGTACACCGGACGCGTGTTCACATTCTGGCTGGTGCGGATCCAGAGATTTCCATCAGCGTCGGCGCGCGTTGACCCGGGAGTAAATGGCGGCTTGTAGTCCGGCAAATCGCTCGGCGATACCATCGTGAGTGGTGGAAGCGGGCCGCCCCCGGCGCCCCCGGCGCCGCCGGGACCGACCGCTGTGACTGTCGTGTTTCCGCCAGCGGTGACCGTCATCGTACCGCCTCCTGTCCCATCACGCGTTGCTCCCTCACGAGGCGCGCCCTCCCGGGCCGGACCGGCCCCTCCTTCGACTGCGCCGCGAGCTACCGGACCGAATCCACCGAAGTTGAACTGTCCGCTTGCCCGCGCCTTTTCCAATTCGATTCTGGCAGAATCTATGAAGGCGACTTTTCCTTCATCGGTGAGTCGTTCCCAATCGAACGGAATCTTCGGCGCCGACGTGATTCCCTGCGGTCCAACCCAGTCGACGTGAAAATCTCTTCCGCGCACCAGAGCAATCGTTCCATCGGGCAAAATCGCCCAGTCGTCGCCCTGGGCCAGCGGATTCACGTTCGACACTACTCGAATGTCGCCCGTAGGTGATCTGTTGATGTT
>CATPBN010000118.1 GCA_955652635.1 uncultured Gemmatimonadaceae bacterium | reverse complement strand
GTCGCGTAGAGCGACACGTTTCTTTGTCCTTGCTCTAGGGGTTGGATTCTATAGTTCTTCGCGCGGTCAAAGATTTGGTCAAAGTGGCACCGTCCGCGACAAGAACACGCACTCGCGTCGCGGTCGCGATCCGGCCGCGGATATGCGACGCGGAATGGCGGAGCCACGGCTGCGCGCGCGACGGCTGGCCAGGCCAAAGTTGCGCGCGCGGATGGCCGCCTGCGGCGGCCCAGCACTGCTGCGATACCTCACGGGTAGTCGGAGGGGATCCTACGCAGGACGCTCCGCAGCCCAGGCGCCGAGCGAAGTCGGCTGCCGTTCCGCGCAGCGAAGCTGCGCGGTGGGCGACGACGAGCGGCCGAAGTAGGATCCCCTCCGACGAACCGGCGCGACAATCTCCAAACAACGCTTGGCTCGCCGCTAGGCTGCCCCAAGGCGCGCCAGCTATTGCACGCAAGCCCCGCGCGGGTCGGGCTTGGGCTTATCCACCAGCACGCGATGATCGAGATTGCCGACCCGAAGCGCGACATCGTGCACCAGCTGCGCGACTTTGCGCATATGCTCGTAATCGATGTACTGCGGCTCGTCGGTCAGCTGGTGGTAGTCCATATGAAGACCGGTCGTGAAGAACGCGATCGGAATCCCGTAACGCGCGTACTCGTAGTGGTCGCTACGGCAGTAGATGCGCTCGGGATGCCCATTAGCGTCGAACGCGTAATCGAAAGTGAGCGGAATCGGCTCGCTTCGGTTAACAGCTTCGACGATGTCGCCCAGCTCGGTCGAGAGCCGGCGCGAGCCGACTAGCTGCAGATACGTCGGTCCGCCACCCACGAAGTCGAACGCGCCACCGCGACCGATCATGTCCATGTTGAGCTGCGCCACGATCGAATCGCGGGGGACAGTTGGATTATCCGTGAAATATCTAGAGCCGAGCAGACCGGCTTCTTCGCCGGTGTGCCAGACGAAGATGAGCGAGCGGCGCGGGATGGTCCCCGATTTGGCGAACGCCTCGGCGATCTCCAGCATGCCTACGGAGCCCGAGCCGTCGTCGTCCGCGCCATTGTAGATCGAGTCCTGTCGCGCCGGCCTGATCCGATGCAGGCTGTCCACGTTGACATGAATCGACCCCCTCTCGGCGGTCGTGAGCCCGCCACCTGGCGTGCCGGGCGTAGCGTGCGTCCGCGCTTCGACGATTCTGTTCGCCATGATGTTGTACGCGCGCAGAGAATCGTGATCGAGCGGACCAGCAAAGCGAAGTCCCAGGTGATCATTGTGCGCGCCAAGCGCTACGTACTCGCCGCGCAGCGACGGGTCAGAACCTGGAATGATCCCGATGACGTTTCGCGCGGGAGCCTGCGAGCGGGTAAAAGCAATCGAGGAGAAGCGTATCCAGCGCCCGGGCGTCCCCGTTCTCATCGCCAGCGGGTCGCCGCCGACCAGACGGGCGGCGACCGCGAGAGAGACCACCAGATTGACTCTAGCGGGTGTCGTGTCGGTCGACATTGTAACGGCCCACGGCCGCATCACACGCGGATCGTTCGCCGTGATGATCGCTCGAGCACCGGAGTAGCGAGCAAGAATCTGATTCGGATTGCGCTGCAACGGTGTTCGAATGGCGAGCAGAATCGCTCTCCCAGCTGCCTGATCCGCCGGAATCAGCGTCGTCGTGTCGGATAGATCGCCGCCGTACACCACCTGCAGGCTGTCGACCGGGGCGGCGCGTCCCGATGCCGGGAAGTTGGTGACGTAATCCGTCCCGAACGCGAGCGGAGCTCCGTCGAGGATTACCTGCGCGCCCGGGGCGATCGACACCTTGTACGCGGGCACATCCTGGAAGTAACTGGCACCGTTGCCGGGCTGGATGCCGAGCCTCGCCAACTCGTTGGCAATGTATTGTGCACCCTTGAGATTGCCTTCGGTTCCGAACTGACGGCCTATCATCGAGTCGTCGGAGAAGATATAGAGACGGGTGCTCAAGTCCCTGGCGGTGATTGCAGGACTCGTCGGCTCGCCCGGGCTGGTTTGCATGGCCGTGGCGCATCCCATCGTGAGCGCCGCAACGACGGCGTGTGTCTTACTCGAGATGTACAAGTCTTCTCCTATCGGTCTAGGGGTAAGTGCTCACAGCGTAAACCATTGGATGTGAACTTGCCGTTGTATACGTTAGTTCCGTTGGTCAAAGCCCCGCAAATCTTGCGCAGGAATTGGCTGGTGTAAACGGCTTCTGTTCACCAGACGCCGTGAAGCATTCCGCACATGTGGAGTCGTCCAGTAACAGGGGCTGAAATGAAATTCTGGTAGCCGAAGATGATCCTGTGGCGCGGAAGATCCTCGCCATCACTCTGGAGCGTCTCGGCTGGGATGTGGTTACCGCAAAAGACGGCAATGGCGCGTGGGAGGTTTTCGAATCTCTGAAGGGAAAGGACGCGCCGGAGCTTGCAGTGTTGGATTGGATGATGCCGGGCCTCGAAGGAATCGAGATCTGCCGCCGCCTGCGCGCTACGCCCGGCTTCGAGTTCGTCTACGTCATTCTTCTTACGTCGCGCGGCGATAAGGAGGATCTGGCGGACGGACTCGCCGCGGGTGCGAACGACTACATCGCGCAGCCTTTGGACCCGGTGGAACTCGAGGCGCGCGTCCGCGTTGGAGAGCGGATGGTGAATCTTCAGCGCAGTCTCGCGGCCCGCGTCACCGAGCTCGAGGCGGCACTCGGCGAAGTGAGAGCGCTGCAGGGCCTGTTGCCCATTTGTAGCTACTGCAAGAAGGTGCGAAACGAAGCGAACTACTGGGAACAAGTCGATTCCTACCTGACATCGCATTCAAGCCTAGAGCTGACTCACGGCATCTGTCCGGTTTGTATGGAGAAAATGATGAATGAGCTCGATGCAGCCCCCGTCTGACTCGGAAGCATTGGACGGAGCCGCCCTCCTAACACTTGTTGGGGGAGATCAAAAGCTCGCCGGCGAGCTGGCAGGGCTCTTCCTCAACGACATCGAGCCCCGAATGAATGAGATCACCTCTGCGGTGACAGAACGCGACGCCGTTCGGTTGCGGGCAGGCGCTCACGCTCTTCGCGGGTCATCATTTACCATGCAGGCAAACAACGTCTCTGCCGCGGCGGGGGCCCTCGAGGCGATTGGCCACTCTGGACTGCTGGAAGGTGCGCAACGCGCGCTGGATGAGCTCAATGTCGCGATGGCGATCCTGCGCCCCCGCCTTGTTGCACTCGTTGGAGCGGCATAGTGGAAACAGTCCTGGTCGTTGATGACGATCGCGTAATCTCCCACCTGGTGACGAGTCTTCTTCGTGAAAAAGGACACAAGGTCCTTACCGCGTTCGATGCGGTTCAGGGATTGATGCAGGCGAAACGGACGCCGCCGGTCGATGCGATTGTGCTGGACATCAACATGCCCGGTGGCTCCGGCGAGGACACTTTGAAAAAGATCAAGATGTCGACGCGCACATCGAACATCCCTGTCATCATCCTGAGCGGAAGCATCGATGGTCAGGGCCAGGAGCGGGTCCGCTCCCTCGGCGCGGAAGCAGTGTTGTCGAAGCCGCTCGTGCCAGAGGAGTTGTTCGAAGCATTGACGAAAGCGCTCTGAGGCCGGGCGTGCCTTAGATTTCAACGCAGAGGCCAATGCGTTGAAATCTCCCTCCGCTCCTTCCCCCGCCGTTCTCCTCCTCAGCGGCGGACTCGATTCGACCACCGTGCTCGCAGTCGCGCAGCACGAGGGCTTCGCCGTGAACGCGCTCACGTTCCGCTACGGCCAGCGCCACGCGAAAGAAATCGAGGCGGCGAAGAGGATCGCACGAGACGCGGGCGTCATTCAGCATCGTGTAATCGACATCGATCTGACGGTTTTTGGAGGCTCGGCGCTCACTGCCTCGACGCCGGTGCCGAAGGATCGCGATCTCTCAGCGCTTTCATTGGAGGCAAAGGGGATTCCCGTTACCTACGTTCCGGCACGGAACACGATATTTCTTTCCTACGCCCTGGCTTTCGCGGAGGTCATTGGCGCTACTGACATCTTCATCGGGGTCAACGCGCTCGACTATAGCGGCTACCCTGATTGCCGGCCGGAATACATTCGTGCGTTCGAGGAGATGGCAAATCTCGCCACGCGCGCCGGCGTCGAAGGCGGTAGGCGACTCACAATCCGGACTCCTCTCATATCACTCACCAAGGCTGCGATCATCAAGCTCGGCAAATCGCTGGGCGTCGACTACTCCGCTACCACCAGCTGCTATGATCCCGCTGAGAATGGAGACGCGTGCGGCAGATGTGACGCGTGCCAGCTTCGGCTAAAGGGGTTCGGCGAAGCGGGGCTCGATGACCCGATCGAGTATGTGACTGCGCCTGGGCGCCCGCGTGCGCGTGAGGCGGCGCGGTGACCTACACCGTGAAGGAGATTTTCTACACACTCCAGGGAGAAGGAGCGCAAAGCGGCAGGGCAGCGGTGTTTTGCCGGTTCTCGGGGTGCAACCTCTGGTCAGGGCGAGAAGAGGATCGCTCGCGGGCCGTGTGTCGGTTTTGCGACACCGATTTCGTCGGAACAGGGCCCGATGGCGGCAGATTCTCGAGCGCGAACGCGCTTGCTGAGGCGGTCGATCGGTGCTGGGGCGGAGTTTCTCCCGATGCGGCAGGCAAATACGTCGTCTGCACAGGAGGCGAGCCATTGCTTCAACTGGACGAAGCGCTGATCGATGCGCTGCACGGGCGGGGTTTCGAGGTAGCGGTGGAGACCAATGGCACTCGACCGGCCCCGGCCTCTCTCGATTGGGT
>CATPBN010000117.1 GCA_955652635.1 uncultured Gemmatimonadaceae bacterium | reverse complement strand
TTCCAGTTCTATCACGACGTGTTCGGGATGGTCGCCGTCTATCGTGAGAAAAATTTCCTTCAGGCCCAGACGCCCGGCGGGCACGACATCCTGGTGCTCGAGGAAGGAACGGAGAACGTCGGGAAATCGGTCGGCATCAAGCACTTCGGTTTTCAGCTCACCGACGCGAGGGACATCGACAGCGCCGCCGCGGCAATTGAGAACGCGGGCGGAAAGATCTTGCATCGCGGAGAGTTCTGCCCTGGCGAGCCGTATGTGTTCTTCGCTGACCCCGATGGATACCAGGTCGAAGTGTGGTACGAGCTCCAACTGTCGGACGCCACGAACGACACACCCAGCACACAAATGAGCAAGGAGAATCACGAGTGAAGCAGCCGGCAGACCTGAAATGAAGCGTGAACTTCTGTCGGCGGTTCTCGCCGCCGCGCTGTTGAATCCTGTTTCTAGCATCGGGGCACAAACTCCCCCAGTTATCGCTCCGGCTCCGATGCAAGCCCAGACCCGGGAATCTCCGCTCACTTCCGCGCGGGCGTCGCAGTTCGCCGATTCCGTCCTCAAGCTGATGACGCTCGACGAGAAAATCGGACAGCTCAACCAATTGCCTGGCGAGGGCTCGCAAACGGGTCCACGCGTGCCCGCGGGCGGCGAGGCTCTCATTCGCGCTGGGCGGGTCGGGTCGTTTCTCGGAATCTGGGGAGCCGACTACACACGCGGTCTCGAGCGCATCGCGATGCAGGAATCGCGGCTCAAGATTCCGCTCCTCTTCGCTATGGACGTGATCCACGGCTTCCGCACCCTCTACCCGGTACCGATCGCCGAGGCCGCGAGCTTCGATCCGGCGCGCGTTGAGTTCTCTGCTCGGCAGGCCGCGGTCGAGGCCACCGCCCACGGGCTTCACTGGACGTTTGCTCCCATGGTGGACATCGCGCGGGATCCACGCTGGGGGCGCATCGTCGAGGGCGCGGGAGAAGATCCGTATCTGGGTAGCTCCATGTCTGCGGCGCGAGTGCGCGGATTTCAGGATGGCGACAGCGCGTTGGCCCTTGGCGCGCCCGACGCGCTCCTGGCGACGGTAAAGCATTTCGCGGCGTATGGAGGTGCGGAGGGCGGTCGTGACTATAACTCCGTCGAGCTAAGCGAAAGGACTCTGTGGGAGACCTATCTTCCTCCGTACGAAGCCGCAGTCAAGGCTGGTGTTGCGTTCGTGATGACGTCGTTCAACGATATCGGGGGCACTCCGTCACACGCGAGCGACTGGCTGCTGCAGGACGTGTTACGCCAGCGCTGGGGCTTCAAGGGAGCGGTCGTCAGCGATTGGGGAGGAATAAGCGAGCTGATGCCGCACGGAGTTGCCGCGAACAGAGGCGAGGCTGCAATGCTCGGCATTCGTGCCGGCGTCGACATCGACATGTCCGACAATGTGTACGTCGATAGTCTAGGTGCGGCTGTCCGGTCCGGAAGAATTCCCGAGGCGCTCGTAGATTCGGCGGTTCACCGAGTGCTCCGAATCAAGTACGCGCTTGGCCTTTTCCAGGATCCGTACCGATTCAGCGACGTGGCGCGCGAGCGTCGGTACACACTCGCTCCCGAACATCTTCTCGCCAGCCGTCTCGCGGCGAGGGAAGGGATTGTCCTCCTCAAGAATTCCTCCAAGACGCTTCCGCTGCATAAGGATGTTAAGACTATCGCTGTGATCGGCCCCCTCGCCGACGACTCGCGTTCGGCACTTGGCGGTTGGGCTGCCGACGGACGATCGGGAGAAACACTCAGCGTGCTCGCGGGCGTGCGGGCCGCTGTCGGTCCAAACGTGAAAGTGATCTTCGCCCGCGGGTCACCCGTTGATACCGCCGACACCACCGGGTTTGCTGCCGCCCGTGATGCCGCCGCGCAGGCGGACGCCATCGTCCTCGTCCTCGGCGAAAGAGAAAACATGTCGGGAGAGGCATCGAGCCGCTCGTCGATCGAGCTACCCGGCTTGCAGCTAGAGCTTGCGCGCGCTGTGTTTCGCGCTGCGAGGCGGAGTACCGCCTTTGTGCTGACCGATACGACGCCGAAACCGGTTGCGGTGGTGCTGATGAATGGGCGCGCCCTGGCAATTCCAGAGCTGGCTCGCGAAGCGCCGGCCATAGTGGAAACCTGGTTCCTCGGTAGCCAGCACGGGGCAGCGGTAGCCGACGTGTTGTTCGGAGACTACAACCCGGGCGGAAAGCTGCCTGTGACTTTTCCCAAGGCGACCGGCCAGATCCCCATTTACTACAATCATCGCAACACTGGCCGCCCCTCCGACACCGCGAACCATTACACCTCGAAATATCTGGACCTTCCGTCGGGTCCGCTCTTCCCGTTCGGGTATGGGCTCAGCTATACGACATTCGCTTACTCGAATCTGCGATTGTCGTCCGCGACGATCGGCGCCGGCGATTCCCTGGAGGTTTCGGTGGATGTCAGAAACTCAGGCGACCGTGGTGGTGAAGAGGTCGTCCAGCTCTACGTGCGCGACGACGTAGCGACGGTCGAGGAGCCGGTGAAAAGACTCGTCGGATTCCAGCGGATCGTATCGCGCTCGGGTGATACGCGAACGGTGACATTCAGAATTCGTCCGGAATCGCTGGCGCTCTACGATCGACAAATGCGGCACGTAGTAGAGCCCGGAACATTCACCGTTTACGTGGGCACCAATTCGGATGACGTGCTCACAGCCCACTTCGCGGTGACCGGAGACGTGCTCGTGCTCGCGCCTCAACCGACCCGGTTCCGGTGATCGATGTCGCTTCAGCAGTGAGGTGGAATTGCAAAGCCAGCTCGCAGAGATAGCGCAGTCGCTGGAGTCCGCGCAGTCGCACCTGAGACGACTCACGGACAAGCTTCCCGAATCAGATTGGAACACGAGGCCAGCGGCGAATCGGTGGTCCGCGGCGGAGTGCGTGGAGCACCTCAACCTCACGTCGCGCGCTTACATTCCCCTGCTGCGCGATGCGGTCGCCAGCGCGGGAGAGGAGCGCCGCTCGCCGACGAAACATTACCGTCACGACGCACTTGGGTGGTTCCTGTCGAGAATGTTTGGACCTCTTCGGCACCTGGGAAGATTCAAGCTCATACGAGTCAAGACGACACCTGCCTTCGTACCAAAGCCGGGTCGTTCTCGCACTGACATCCTCTCAGATTTTGTTCGACTCCAGGCAGAGCTGATTTCGCTCATCCGGTCGGCTGATGGGCTGCCAATCGACGAAGTGAAGATCGTCTCGCCCTTCGGCGGCCGGATGAGATACAGCGCCTATTCAGCGCTCGTAATCGTCTCGCGCCACGAGCACCGCCACCTCGAGCAGGCGGAGGAGGCGGCACACCAGCGCGCCACGGCGTGACGATAGGTTGATGACTCCAAGCCCGCTCTCGCGCTTACGCAAGCTCTGCCTCGCTCTTCCGGAAGCTCATGAAGTGGAGGCGTGGGGTGAGCCAACTTTTCGCGTGAAGAACAAGATCTTCGCCATGTATGCGGACGCGAACAACCACCATGGAGCCGGCCGCCACGCCGCTTGGTGCAAGGCGAAGCCCGTCAATCAATGTCTGATGATCGACGCCTCCCCCGATCGTTTTTTTTCTCCCCCATACGTCGGACCCGCCGGCTGGATTGGCGTCTGGCTGGAGGCCGACTGCGAGTGGAACGAACTGAAGGACCTGCTACGCGATGGTTACCGAATGACGGCGCCGAAGAAACTTCTGGCGCTGTTGAAGGACGACTAGGGTCTCAGCCATTGGAGGTCACCATGAGATGGGCAACCAGGGAACGGCCATGAAAAGCGTATTTCTCTTTTTTGTAAGCACCATTGTAACGGGAGCATTCGCGGCGCTTGGCTCAATGATCGGGCATTTTCTCGGGTCTCATCTCGGTGTCATGCTGGGTGGCGTAGTCGGCGGGATCTTTGGAGCAATCCTTTCCGGGCGGATCGCCGTGCGCCTGAGATGGATCGGTCACGAGGACTTTTATCCGACGACATTCGGCGCCGAGATCGGGTTTGTCGCCGCGGCTATCGTCGCGACGAAAACTCTCTCGAGTCCAATAGGCCCGATTCTGAGCTCATTTCTTATCGGAGTGGGCGCGCTCATCGGATCGCTGATCGGGGCTCGAAGGCGACCGGGGAGTCTCCAGGCTTAGGGCAGCTGGATCACGCGAGCCTCTCCACCCCTCGCGCCGTGATTCGGTGCGATACGAGCGGCAGCGGCGGCACGGCTGATTCGGAAATCACGATTGCCTGCTGGAGGACGGACCGCGCTGTCTCGAGGTCTTTCTTGCTCCGCGCGAAAATCGTCGCCAGAGGCTGACCCTTGAGCACGCGATCCTCTGGCTTTGCGGTGATCACGAAGCCGACGGACGGATCCACTTTGTCCTCCATGTTCCGTCTACCACCGCCGAGCGCAATCACGCCGTAGCCGACGGCGCGTGGATCCACGGATTGCACGACACCCTCGCGGGTAGCGGTGAATTCACTCCGGTGACGTGCCTGCGGCAAACGCAGAGGATCATTGATGACCCCATCAGCGCCGCCCTGAGCGTCTATCACCTCCTCGAATTTTCTAAGCGCTTTGCCCGATCCGATTGCCGCGTCCATCATCGCCCGCGCTCCCTCTCTCGTCGAGGCCAATGTCGCCAGCACGAGCATCTCCGCGCCGAGGGCGAACGTGACCTCGATCAGATCCGCCGGTCCGCCACCCTTCAACACCTCGATTGCTTCGGCGACCTCGAGCGCGTTTCCACAGGCGCATCCGAGCGGGCGATCCATTGCTGTCACGAGTGCCACGACCGGGCACCCGTGTTCGCCACCCAAATCGATCATTGCCTGTGCGAGCTGAATCTCCTGATCCAGATCGGGGAGGAACGATCCCGACCCCCGCTTGATGTCCAGCACGAGTCCGGTCAGGCTCTCCGCGATCTTCTTGCTCATTATGCTCGCTGCTATGAGGGGTATTACCTCCACCGTCGCCGTCGCGTCACGGAGCGCATAGATCTTCCGGTCAGCCGGGACGATCTCTTCGGTCTGCCCAAGCATCGCGCAGCCGATTCTGGCGACCTGTTTTTCCGCTTCAGCAAGCGTAAGCGCGGTCCTGAAACCAGGTATCGACTCCAGCTTGTCCAGCGTCCCGCCGGTGTGTCCGAGGCCGCGGCCGGACATCATTGGCACTGCGACTCCGAGTGACGCGATGAGCGGGGCCAGAATCAGGGAGACTTTATCGCCCAC
>CATPBN010000116.1 GCA_955652635.1 uncultured Gemmatimonadaceae bacterium | reverse complement strand
CTGTGGGAGCGGGCCATTATTCCCGGGATTGAGGAGCGAGAAGCGACGAGCAGAAAGTGGCATGGCTGAGCTACCGGTAGTTGCGAAGAACACTGGTTCCGATGCGGGCAAGAATATCCAGCCTCTATTCAGATGTCAAGAGAATATTGCAAAATGAGCAATTATTTGAGGTCAGGCTGCAAAATAGGGCCGAATTCCAATCCAAAACACCCGCAATATTGCTGAATAAGCGAGGCTGGATGCTCACCATGCCAGATGCACGGAAGTATGATCTGCGAGCGAGCGGCGGGAAGGAGCGTACTTAGGGGCCCGACCAACGGGGCGTGCCGCCGAGGGGGAGGACACCTCGCCTCGACCCCAAGAGAGATCCGTGGGAGCCCACCTACAAATGCGGAAATTGCATGAGGCAGTGCTCGAAACGACGTACACTGAGTGGCTAGGGACGGAATCGAACCGCCGACACGCGGATTTTCAGTCCGCTGCTCTACCAACTGAGCTACCTAGCCAAGGACGCTCTCGCCCCGGATTGAACAATTAAAACCCGCCTGTCGCTCTAATCAACGGCTGGGAAAAACTACTTCGTCGCGGGAGGTTTCCCGTGCACCGCTGTGATCACCGACTTCACACCACCGCGAACGTTGAAGTCGCCGATAACCCGCATCCACTTCGGCTTCGAGGTCGCCACGAGATCATCCAGAATCCGGTTGACTGCGCGCTCGTAAAAGATCCCGTCGTTTCTGTAACTCCAGAGATAGAGCTTGAGACTCTTGAGCTCGATGCACTTTGCCGCAGGGATGTATGTGATGCGAATCGTCCCGAAGTCGGGCGCGCCTCCCTTCAGCAGTGCCAGCTCTTCCGCGTCGCCCTCGATCCCCCCGAGCGGGCAGAGCGATGTGAACTCCGAGCAATCCATGTGGACCTCGTAGTCGCGGCCTGCGTAGGGATTGTCGAAGGTCTCGAGAAGCTCTGGTCTCGGCATTCTCGAACGATGCACCGATCATGGACGCGGATCAATCCGCGCGGAAGCCCAAGCCTCGCCACTCAGAGCGGGGGCCGTATTACTCGTCTCGCAGCTTCCGCGACATTTCCTCGAGCAATCGCCTCTCGTCTTTGCTGAGACTATCGATGCCTTGCTGCGAGATCTTGTCCAGCACTCGATTCACCCTCGCCGCGTATTCCTTGGGCGATTCCTGCTTGGGCACGTGGTGCAAGGGTTTGCTCTCACTCAGCACGACCGCGTTGCTGCGTGCAACCACTTCATCTCCCCCGCGTGCCTGGTCGCGCATCGGTGATCGATTTCTCGGCACTGCTCTCGGCATTTCCTCCGATTCATCCGGAGCCGCCGAAACCCAGCCCTTCACGCGGGTGAGTCCCCCAAGCGAGGACAGTTTGAGGAAGATCCAACCGAACGCCATCCCACCAAGGTGCGCCGTCCAGTCGATTCCAGAGCCGGGAGATAGCGCGAAGATGATGTTCATCCCGATCATCGCCGCAATCAGCCAGCGCGATTTCATCGGAATCACGCCAAAGAGATAAACCTCTTCATCGGGCCAGCGCAGGGCATAGGCGACAAGAACCCCGCTGATGGCGCCCGATGCTCCGATCACTGCGGAGTGCTGCGCGAATATCAGATGCGCTATTGCTCCGCCCAACCCGCACCATAGATAGAATTGGACGAAGCTGCGGGTGCCCCACACCTGCTCGAGCCTGGGGCCGAACATCCAGAGCGTGAACATGTTGAACGCGAGGTGCGCGAGCCATGCGTGCACGAACATGTACGTCAGAGCTGTCCACCACGCACTCGGGAAACGTGCCGGATCGAGCGCGAGCGCCGAGTAGATGGCATCGGGCGCAAACAGCGTGAGCTGCAGGAAATAGACGCCAATGTTCAGTGCCAGCAGCCACTGAACAGCGCGCGTCATGCGCGGAGACTCCAATGCCTCGTACGGCTCGCTCATACGGACCTGCTACAAAAGGACTACATCCTAAGACACAGCGGGCGTCGAAGGGTTCCTGTGGAACCTCTACTCGAGAGCGAGCTTCACTATTCGCTCGCACAGCTCCGGGAAGGTGATTCCCATCGCCGCCGCGCCCTGTGGTATCAGACTGAGCTCGGTCATCCCGGGCAACGTGTTCGCCTCGAGACAGTAGAACTCTCCTTCGCTCGTCAGCCTGAAATCTATGCGGGCGCATCCCCCGAGCTTGAGAGCCTTGAAAGCCGCCAGCGCTTGCTGTTGAACTCTCTCGGTAGCTTCACGCGAGAGCTTGGCCGGGAATTCTTCCGTCGCCATGCCAGGGGTGTACTTGCATTCGTAGTCGTAGATCTCGTGCTTCGAAATGATCTCCCCGACTGGTAATGCGATTTTCCCGAGAACGCCAACCGAGAGCTCGCGGCCTGGAATGAACCGCTCGATGATGACTTCATCGTCGTACTTGCTCGCTTCTTTTATAGCGGGCGCCAAATCATCTCGTTTCTTCACCACCGAGAGCCCAACCGTAGATCCCTCCTTCGAAGGCTTTACGACCACCGGTAGTCCCAGCATCCCTTCTACCTGCTCGATCGTGGCTGGCGCCATGAGCCAGTCCGCGGTGTTCACGTCCGCCGCACGAAACAGTTTTTTCGAGAGATCCTTGTCCATTGCCAAGGCGCTGGAAAGATGTCCGCTTCCCGTGTACTTCACGCGCGCCATGTCGAGCAACGCCTGGATCGTTCCGTCCTCACCTTGCCCGCCATGAAGTCCGAGGAAGACGACGTCCGCATCCTTGATCTCCTTCAGAGATGTCAGATTCGGCAGGAACGTTCCTTCGGCAAATTTCGATAGCGCTTCGAGAGAAGGAGGCTTCGTGCCGACCTTCCCGGTGCCCAGCTCACGTTCCTCGACTTCGCTGATTACGCCACGCGCTGGGTCGAGAGCAGTGACATCGTGCCCACGACTTCGTAGCGCCTGCACGATGCGAATCCCCGATGCGAGCGAGACGTTCCTTTCGGACGATGTCCCGCCCATGAGTACGGTGATCTTCATTACCCTGGGGTTTCCTGTTTTTTAGCGGGACATCATGAAGTGCAGCATGTCGGACCGCGTGACGATGCCCTGCACTACGCCATGTTCTTGCACCAGTACAGCTGGGTTCGATTTCGAGAGCAGCTTGACCACGCTGTCCACCGGCTGATCCGATGCTACCATCGGGAATGGCGAATCCATTATCTCGCTGACGGTAGTGTCCAGGAGCTTCGGATTTTCGAGACTCTTTTGTGAGAGTGACCAATCGCTCACGGAGCCGATGCAATTGGCGCCGTCCATGACTGGAAGTTGCGACACGTCGTGCAGGCTCATGAGGCCGATCGCCTGACGGACGGTAGCACCAGGTGCGACGCTGACTACTGTCGGCGCGGTTCCGTTCTTTCTTCCCAGCACCGTATGTAGAGCGACCCTTGGCGCATCGAGCATCTGGTTCTCGCGCATCCATTCGTCGCTGTAGAGCTTCGACAGATATCGCTCGCCGGTATCGCAAAGAACGGCCACCACCATTGCCTTGGGATCGGCGAGCTCGCGCGCGATCTTGAGCGCTACCGAAGCAATTAGGCCAGACGATCCCCCGACGAAAAGCCCTTCTTCGCGCGTGAGTCTTCGCGCCATGGCGAACGATTCCTTGTCGCTGACCGTGTAGTACTCGTCAATCAGACTCATATCGAGCGTGCCGGGAAGCTTGTCCTGCCCGATCCCCTCAACCTTGTAAGGCGTTCCTTCGATCTTGTTCTTACCCTTGCTCCGCCAGTACTCAGCCAGTATCGAGCCGGCTGGATCACCAGCAATGACTTTGACCTTCTTGTTCCGCTCCTTGAGGTAACGACCGGCGCCAGTGATTGTACCGCCTGTCCCGGCAGCAGCAACGAAGTGCGTGATCTTGCCCTCGGTCTGTTCCCACAGTTCAGGACCGGTCGTGGCGTAGTGCGCTTCAGGATTCGCGTCGTTGTAGAACTGATCAGCAAGAATGGCGTTGGGCGTTTCCGCCGCGATCCGTTTCGCCATCATCACGTAATTGTCTGGGTGGTCTGGCGGTACAGCTGTCGGCGTGACGATCACTTCGGCCCCAAATGCCTTCAGAAGGCGAACTTTTTCCTGGGACATTTTGTCCGGCATCGTGAAGACGCACTTGTAGCCCCGCAATGCCGCAGCGATCGCCAAGCCGACGCCCGTATTGCCGCTCGTGCCTTCGACGATGGTTCCACCTGGCTTGAGCCGTCCTTCCTTTTCCGCGCGCTCGATAATCGGTAATCCGATTCGATCCTTGACTGACCCACCGGGGTTGAAGAACTCCGCCTTCGCGTAGATCGGCGTGCGGATACCTCGCGTGACGTGATTGAGCCTGATCAGTGGCGTCCACCCAATCGTGTCGAGAACGTTGTCGTAGGGCTTACGGTTTCTTTCGTGCTTCATCTAGCGGGTGGCTTTGCGTTTCGGCGCGGTAGTGCTGGCGGCACTGGAATCACGCTTGATGATCGAATCGCCGGAGAGCGGCGGCGCGTCTGGGTGCCTGAAGAACACCGGAAGGAGAATTGACACCGGCACTGGCTGACTCCGGTTCTTTGCCGGCTCGAACTTCAGGTCGCGGGAGCCTTTCATTGCGGCGGAATCGAGCGCGCTGAACCCGGAAGTTTCCGCAACACGGGTGGAGTCGGGAACGATCGCGCCATTGCTATCGATGTAGATACGCAATGTGACGTTGCCTTGGACCTTTTGCGCGTACAGCGCCGGCGGATACCGGAATGGCAGCTCCTTGTTGAGCATCACCGGCGGAACGTCGGGTTGTCTCCCAACTGTTTGAAAGGACAGCCCGGATCCTTCTCCTTTCTTGCATCCCCCGACAAACACCAACATTGAAAGCGCAAACCAGCTTCCTGCGACTCTCGTGGTCATCCTCAGACTTGCCCCTCTTGCTGCTTTGCTTCTTCGACAAGACGTGCAAGCATTTCCAGAGCTTGAATCGGGGTCATGGAATTTGGTTCCGTTTTTCTCAGTTGTTGAATGACGGGATGTGTCATCAACCCGAATAGAGCCAATTGATCATGCGTATTTTCGGGTGATGCTCTCGACGCGCGTCCTGATCGAGGCACGATCTGTTCCGCTTCGAGCAGTTTCAGAAGCTCCCTTGCTCGCTTGAGAACAGTCGATGGAAGTCCTGCCAGCCTTCCGACTTCGATCCCGTATGACCGGTCCGCCCCACCGGGCTGGAGACGATGCAGAAAAAGAACCTCGTCGCCCACTTCCCGTACCTGCACGTTATAGTTTCGAACTGCTACTAAAGTATCGGCTAGCTGCGTGAGCTCATGATAATGGGTGGCGAAGACAGTTTTGCAGCCAACTACGTCGTGCAAATGTTCGCTCACTGACCAGGCGATCGAGATTCCGTCATATGTAGATGTGCCGCGGCCAATCTCGTCCAGCAGCACCAGACTCCGGTTGGTGGCCGTGTGGAGAATGGCACTCGTCTCCGACATCTCCACCATGAAAGTTGACTGGCCACGAACAAGATTGTCGCTCGCGCCAACGCGCGTGAACAAGCGATCGACGACGCCGATTTTCGCTCTTGAGGCGGGGACGAAACTGCCAGCCTGTGCCATCAGCACGATCAGGCCGATCTGACGCAGAATCGTCGACTTGCCGGCCATGTTGGGGCCGGTGATGATGATTATCCGCGCATCTTCGCTTAGAACGACGTCGTTCGGAATGAATTTCTCGCGGGGCATCATTCGCTCGACCACCGGATGACGCCCCGCCGTTATCTCGAGGGAGAAATCATCCGTCAACTCCGGTCGCACGTAACTCTCTCTCTGCGCGACTTCAGCCAGCGAGGCAAGCACGTCGAGCTCCGCAATGATTCTTGCCACCGATTGCAGGCGCGATATGTCGCCCGCTATCCGCGAGCGCAGCGCTTCAAAGAGCTCTCTTTCGCGAACTTCCACCCGTTCGGCGGCAGTAAGTACTCGCTCCTCGTATTCCTTGAGCGATGGTGTCACAAATCGCTCCGCTCCAGCGAGCGTCTGTCGCCGCTGATAGTCGCTCGGGACGAGATGGGAGTTGCTGTTGCTCACCTCGATGAAGTAACCGAAGACTTTGTTGTATCCGACCTTGAGCGAGCTTATTCCGGTGCGCGCCCGTTCCTCGGCCTGAATTCTCGCAATACCATCCTTGCCCCCATCCCGGAGCGCCCGCGATTCGTCGAGGGCACTGTCTACTCCGTCGCGAATGCTGGGCTCTTCTCCGATCGCTGTGGGGGGCCTGTCGACCAGG
>CATPBN010000115.1 GCA_955652635.1 uncultured Gemmatimonadaceae bacterium | reverse complement strand
GACGATCTCCTTGCCCACGGGCACCCGCTCTCCAACATGGAAACCGGTGAGCCACTCTCGACCGTGAGAGACCGCGTGCTGTCGGCGAACGCGTACCTCGGGTCGGACCCGATCGTCGAGGCGCTTCACGGCGGCGCGAATGTCGTCATCACTGGAAGATCGCCCGACACCGCGCTCACCATGGCGCCCTTGCGACACGAGTTCGGGTGGGGCGCAGAGAGCAGGAATCAGCTCGCTGCCGGAATCGTCGCCGGCCACATCATCGAGTGCGGCGCTCAATGCTCGGGTGGAAATTGTCTTTACGACTGGAAGTCCATTCCTGACCTGGCGAACGTCGGTTACCCGCTGGTGGAGGCGCGCGCCGACGGCACGTTTGTCGTGACGAAGCATCCCGGCACGGGAGGGAGAGTCTCGGTGCCTACAGTCAGCGAGCAGCTCGTCTACGAAATGGGCGACCCGCACTCCTACATCACACCTGACGTAATCGCGGACTTCACCACGATTCGTCTCGCGCAGGATGGAGAGGATCGCGTCCTCGTGTCTGGCATAAAAGGCAAACCACCAACCGACAAGCTCAAAGTATCCGTAGCCTATCGCGCTGGATTCAACGCAGTCGGCACGCTCGTCTACGCGTGGCCGGAGGCGCTCGAGAAAGCTCAGGCCGCCGACAGGATCCTTCGCGAGCGGCTCGACCGCCTTGGCCTCAAGTTCGACCGCGTTCTCACCGAATTCGTCGGCGCGAACGCCACCCACGGCGCGCTCGCGGGCGACAGGCGTGATTCGCCAGAGGTTCAGCTTCGCGTTGGCGTCCGCGGCACCGATCGCGCCGCGGTGGAACGATTCACGCGGGAGATCGCTCCGCTCGTTCTGAACGGTCCGCCGAGTGTGACCGGCTTCGCGGGTGGCAGACCGAAAGTGGAAGAAATCGTGGCTTACTGGCCGGCACTCATCGACAAGTCCGTCGTGAAACCAAAAGTCGAGATCATCTCATGAAGGTCCGGCTCCTCGACATCGCCCATGCGCGCTCTGGTGACAAGGGCGACACCGCCAACGTCGGCGTGATCGCGCTCCAGCCCCGCTGGTATGAAGTGCTGGAGCAGTTCGTAACGCGTAATAGAGTCGCGGAACACTTCCGAGGGATGATCGAAGGTGATGTCGAGCGATTCGAGCTCCCGAATCTGAACGCCCTCAACTTCCTGTTGCACGGCGCCCTCGATGGCGGTGGAACGCTCTCGCTCAAGACGGATGCGCAGGGGAAGGTGTTCTCTACCGCTTTGCTCCGGATGGTCATCGATGTGCCGGATCGAGAGGCGAAACGGTTGGCGCTGCCGGCAGACAAATGAAGAACATTCGCATGACGGTTGATGCGGGGGGGGCGGTTGGCAGGATAACGCTGGCTCGACCGGAAAAGAAAAACGCGCTCGATCGGGCCACAGCGGACGAGCTGGCGGAGGCACTGTTCGCTCTCTCGGAATCGCCCGTCAAGGTCGTAGCTATCGATGGAGAAGGTCCGGACTTCTGCGCCGGCGCCGATCTCGCTGCGCTCGAGGAAATGCTGGACGCACCACGACAGGTCCACCTGGACGACGCCAAGGCTCTGGGTCACGTGTTTCACACCATCCGGAGAATGGAAAAGCCGGTTGTGGCGCTCGTGAAGGGCCGTGCTTACGCCGGGGGCGCCGGGCTGGCCACCGCTTGCGATATTGTACTCGCGCACGAGGACGCGAGGTTCGCGTATCCGGAGGTCACGATTGGTTTCGTGCCCGCGATGGTGATGACGATGCTGCGCCGCTCGGTCGGTGAGAAGCACGCATTTGATCTGGTGAGCACGGGACGGATCCTCACCGCCGACGAAGCGAAGGAAATCGGCCTCGTGTCCCGCGTTTTCGCGGCCATGGAATTCGATGGGCTCACGAGAGCAGTGCTCGATCAACTTGCGAAGCAGCCACGAAGCGCAATGGCCGCGACCAAATCGCTCTTCTACAAGCTCGATAACCTCGGGTTCCTCGATGGAATCTCTGCTGGAATAGTGGCGAACGCCGACGCGCGCGCTACGAGCGATTTCCGCGAAGGCGTCAAACGATTCACCACTCGCGCGAAGGACAAATGACTCCATTCACGATCGCCAAGCTCGCGTTGATGCTCATCGCCGCTGTACTTCTCGGGTGGGGGATTCGGACCGACGACAGCGCACTTCGATGGGCTGGAATCGGCTTCCTGTTCATAGCGCTGATTCTTCGATTCTTCAAGCCTCGCAAGCCCCGCGACTTCCAGTGACGCGGCCGCGTCCGACGACGATCGTCGATGCGCCCCTACTTTCCCGAAAGCTCGGCGTCGACCTCGTGCTGGCGAGCGAAACTCTCCAGTACACCGGCAGCTTCAAGTTTCGCGCGGCTTACAACGTCGCGTCGAACGTCGAGCAAGCGCACATAATCACTGCGTCTTCCGGCAACTTCGGACAGGCGATCGCCTACGCCTGTTCGCTGTTCAAGAAACGATGCACGGTGGTAATGCCCTCCGCCGCGGCGAAAATAAAGGTCGATGCTGTTCGCGAGTACGGGGCTCAAGTCGATCTGGTCGACGTGAAGAAGAAGGGCAGGCTGGAGAGATTGGCCGAGCTCGCCAGGCAGTTTCCGGAAGCCTACGTCGCCAGCCCGTACGATGATCCGCTGGTAATCGAGGGGAACGCCAGCCTGGCGAATGAGCTGTTCGCTCTGAGACTCGATCTCGATTTCATCGTCGCGCCAATAGGTGGCGGCGGTCTGACGTCCGGGCTTGTGAAAGCCGTTGAACGAAGCGGAAAACAGATTCAGGTCCTTGCCGCCGAGCCAATATTGGCGAACGACGCCGCCCAATCCTTTCGGGCAGGGCACGTCGTCGAGCTGCGGGACGAGTCCGCCACGATAGCCGATGGCGCGAGGGTGCTCCGCCTGGGTGACAGAAACTGGGAGATCCTGAGCCAGGGTCTGGCGGGTGTGATAGAAGTATCCGAAGAGCAAATCATGGAGGGCGTGAGGCTGCTATTCGCGCTGGCGAATCTCAAAGCCGAGCCGACGGGCGCGCTCGCACTCGGGGCTGTTCTGGCCGAGCCAGCCCGATTCAAGGGCAAGCGCGTCTGCTGTGTGATCAGCGGCGGAAACGCGGATCCAGCACTCTACGCGAGGCTGATCGAAGGCATTTAGCTGAGCCGGCGCTTGTCGGAGCACAAGAGTTACGCGCGCGCCGCAGCCGGTCACATCGATCTCACCAGTCTCGCTACCTTTCATCGGATGCCAAACCCGACTCTGCAGAACGCCCGCGACCTTCTCAAGAGCGCGTTCGGCTACGAGACGTTCCGTCCAGGTCAGGAGGCGGCCGTAACAGCAATCCTGGCGGGCAGAGACACTGTGGTCGTGCTACCGACCGGGGGCGGAAAGTCGCTCTGCTTCCAGGTGCCGGCGCTTCTCTTACCCGGCCTTACTGTGGTGGTCTCGCCCCTCATTTCACTGATGAAGGACCAGGTCGACGCGCTCACCGCGCGAGGGCTTCCAGCTGCGTTCATCAACAGCACTCTATCGTCCGGGCAGGTTTCCGATCGCCTCGTCCGAGCCGAGCGCGGCGAGATCAAGCTCCTGTACGTCGCGCCCGAGAGGTTCGATTATGGGAAGACGGCGGAGCGGCTTCGGAAAGCCGGGGTATCGCTCCTCGCGATCGACGAAGCGCATTGCATCAGCCAGTGGGGTCACGATTTCCGGCCCAGCTACCTCCGCGTCAAGAAGGTCCACGAAGAGCTTGGCTCTCCGACCACGATCGCGCTGACGGCGACGGCGACACCAGAAGTACGCCGCGACATCGGTCGTGAGCTGGCGCTCAGGAATCCGGAAACCATCATCACCGGGTTCGACCGAGCGAATCTCCACTACTATGTGATACCCGTGAAGAACGACGCCGAGAAAGAGAGGCGGCTCGTCGAGATCCTCAAGAAGTACGAGGGACTTGCCGTCATCTACGCGTCGACGCGCAAGGCAGTTGATCACCTAACGACTGTTCTCGAGCGCGCCAGGATCCCGGGCGCCGGATACCACGCGGGGCTCGACGATGCGCGCCGCCATGAGGTGCAGGAAGCGTTCATGTCGGAGAAGATCCGCGCAATCGTTGCCACCAACGCATTCGGCATGGGTATCGACAAGCCCAACGTGCGGAT
>CATPBN010000114.1 GCA_955652635.1 uncultured Gemmatimonadaceae bacterium | reverse complement strand
GCTCCCGTTTGCCTGGAGCACGCGCCCGGTCACACGTTGGAAGACCACGCCACCCATCGCCCCAGCGAACGCGCCGATGCCAACGACTGAGCCCACCGTGGAGGTGGGAAACATGTCGCTCGCCAGCGTATACACGTTGGCCGACCAGGCCTGATGCGCCGCAGCCGCTACTCCGACGATGAGGACGGCCGCCCACATGCTCGGCGCTCGCGACACGAGAGTCGTCGGCACTATGAGGAGCGCCATAGCAAGCATCGTCGCCTTTCGCGCGCGATTGACCGTCCACCCACGTTTGATCAATGCACTCGAGATCCAGCCACCCCCGACGGAGCCGACGTCCGCAATGAGATATACAACGATGATGGGCGCAGCGACCTGCGCGAGCTTTACACCGTACTTCGCATCGAGGAATTTCGGCAACCAATAGAGGTAGAACCACCAGACGGGGTCCGCCATCAGCTTACCAACGATGAACGCCCACGTCTGTCGATGTCCGAACAGGGTGAGCCATGGCACGCTCGCACGGGCTAGCGATGTGTCGCTCTCGGGAGGGTTTCGATAGAGCGGAATCCAGAGCAACAGCCACAGCAGACCCAGCCCGCCGGTCGCGACGAAAGCCCATTGCCACCCCCATGTGAGCGCGATCCACGGCACGAGGAGCGGGGTAAGGATCGCTCCCATGTTGGTGCCGGCGTTGAAGATCCCGGTCGCCAGCGCGCGCTCCCGTTGCGGGAACCATTCAGCAACGGCCTTGATCGAGCCCGGGAAGATGGCCGATTCGCTCACGCCGAGCATTGCGCGGGCGATCGAGAATCCGGCCGCCGTCCTGGCGAATGCGTGTCCGATCGCAGCGATGCTCCATGCAACGACGGCCGTCGCCAATCCTCGACGCACGCCTATCCAGTCGATCAGACGACCGGCGGCGAGAAACCCGAACGCATAGGCGAAGCTGAACCACGAGACGATGTTGCCGTAGTCGGACTCTGTCCAATTGAGCTCGCGCTGGAGAGTCGGCGCGAGAATCCCCAGGACCTGACGGTCGACGTAGTTGATCGTCGTGGCGACGAAGAGCAGCGCGCAAATCGTCCATCGATACGACGCCGCGCTTGCCACTTGGGGCTTACTATCCACGCGTGATTCCTTCCCAGAGGCCGTGGAGGTACATCGCGCCCAACGCGCGATCGTTGAGGCCGTAGCCAGGCTGACCGGTCTCGCCCCAGATCATGCGCCCGTGATCGGAGCGTATCGGACCCGCAAAACCCGCGCTGTGCAGCGCAAGCAGTACTGCCCCCATGTCGATGTCGCCGAGGCCCGACGGATGCGCGGTTTCCTGAAACGAGCGCGGGCCGGTACGCTTGATGTTCCGGCAGTGCGCAAAGTGAATGCGACCCTTCGTCCCGATGCGGCGCACGATGGAGGGAAGGTCGTTTTTCGGGTTGGCGGCTAGCGATCCGCCGCAAAAGGTGATGCCATTCGCGGGGTCGTCAACGATGTTCGTCACGCGCTCGAGAGCCGCTCCGTCGGTAATGATGCGTGGCAGCCCGAAGATCGACCACGGTGGATCATCCGGGTGCAGCGCCATGCTCACGCCCGCCGACGCAGCGACCGGGACGACGCGCTCGAGGAAGTACGCGAGGTTATCCCAGAGCTTGGTCTCGCTCACGGAGCGATACGCGTCCAGAAGCTTTTTTAGCTGGTCCGCGCTATAGGCCGTCGCCCAACCGGGCAGATCGGCGGTGCCGCGCGAGAGATCGATCTTCGCCAGTGCGTCGTCGTCGTAGGCGAGAGCGGTCGAGCCATCCTCGAGTCGGCGAGCGAGGTCGGTGCGCGTCCAGTCGAAGACCGGCATGAAGTTGTAGCACAACACCGGCACGCCCGCGTGTCCCATGTTCTGGACGCTCTCGCAGTAGTTGTCGATGAGCGGGTCACGCGTGGGCCGGCCGAGCTTGATATCCTCGTGGACGGGAATGCTCTCGATGACAGTGAGCGACATGTCGTAGAGCTCCACCTCTTCCCGCAACGCCGCGATGCGATCGAGGGGCCACGGCTGTCCGACTGGAATGTCAAAGAGAGCGCCCACGATGCCGCGCACGGCTGGAATCTGCCGGATGTGCGCGAGTGGAATCGGGTCGCGGGGCCCGAACCAGCGAAACGTTATCACCCGGCGGCCATTTTCTTCGCGCGCGCGTGCCGTACTGCCGCGAGAAATTTGACGGCGAGCCCGCTGATTGCTGCGTAGTCACGCCGAGCGAGCGCGTCCCTCGAGATCAGCTCGCTGCCCACACCGACTGCGGTTGCGCCGGCGTCGAACATCTCGCGCACGTTGTCGAGTGTGACTCCACCAGTGGGTATCAAGGGAATGTCGGGAAACGGCCCACGGAGCGCGCGAAGATATGACGCGCCGCCAACATTCTGCGCGGGAAAGATCTTCACCATGTCGCCACCAAGGCGAAATGCCTCGAACACTTCGGTGGGCGTAAGTGCACCAGGGAGCACGGCGAGATCCGCGGCACGCGCAGCATCGATCACCTCGGGGACGAGACAAGGCGTGACGATGAATTCCGCTCCCGCATCCAGAGCCCGACCGACCGTCTCGGCGTCCGTCACAGTCCCCGCGCCCAGGAGCACTTTGTTGCCGAAGCGCTTCCCAACCGAAGCGATTGCGTCGATCGCGCGCGGCACCGTCATGGTGATCTCGGCGACAGTCAGTCCCGCCTCGGCCAATGCCTCGACGACTGCCACGGCTGCGTCTGCGCTCTCGGCGCGGATCACGGGCACGATTCCAACCGCGCGAAGGGTGGAAAGCACGGCCGATCGCGAACGCGTTTTGGTCGTCACGAGGTAATGAGATCCATGCGCAATCTTACGCTTGCCCCAAGTTTCTGACCAGATTCTACCGAATCATGACTTTCCCTGGGCTCGATCTGACTGGCCGCACGGCCGTAGTCGTCGGCGCGACCTCGGGCATCGGTAGAGCCATAGCGATCGGCCTCGCCGACGCCGG
>CATPBN010000113.1 GCA_955652635.1 uncultured Gemmatimonadaceae bacterium | reverse complement strand
TTTCCGCTCGTCATTCAGTTGCACGATGTATTTCATGCGGCGTCCCCGGTGATCGGGCGGAGCTCACACACGGTCTCCACGTGCGCGGTCTGCGGGAACATGTCGAAAGCACGGACGGACTCTATCCTGTAACTGGGAAGTCTCGAGACATCCCTGGCAAGCGTTGCTGGATTGCAGCTCACGTAAATCAGACCTCGGACGTGGGAGGCATTCGCTTCGAGCGTTTCCGTTACGCGCGTATCGACGCCCGCGCGAGGAGGATTCAGGATGACGAGATCCGCGGGTAGCGCGCCCGGCAGGACATCCTCAACTCTTCCTTGCACCGTCCGCGACGGGGCCCGCAGAATGGATGACGACCACTCTGATGCCTCGGGATCGAGCTCTATAGCGGTGACTGCGATACCGGCTTCGCTCAGCAGCGCCGCGGTTTGACCGGCACCCGAGTACGCGTCGACTGCCGTCAGGGGCCGGAAATCGCGCGCTCTCTCGACAACGTAACGGCCGAGAATTTCCGCCATCTCCGCATTTACTTGCGCGAACGACGCGCTCGGAGTGCGGTCGGCGCGCTTATCGTACAGCAATCGTCGGGGCTCGTCGTCCGCCGGCTCCCACCAGGCCGCGGAGACCGACGGCACCGCCGCTGAAAACTGGTCGCGTGCCGCCCAGTTTTTTCCTCCCGTCATCACCAGCGTCGGGCCGCCGCTCGTGATTCGAACGCTCCCCCGCAACTCCTTCGCGTCAGGAAAGTACGCGTCCGCTTCCATCACTTCTCGCCACGCAGCAATCACCCGCCGATCAGTAATTGGACAATCCGTAATCGCAAAGACGCGCACGGGATCGTCGTATGGATGCAGTCCGGCAATCCAGCGCGCGCCACGGCGACGAATGGCCAGCGTGAGCTTGGTGCGGTATCGCCACTCTTTCGGGCTGCGCTCGATGTCTGGCGGATCGATCGAACGCTTCCCGATGCGCTCGTACGAATCACGAACGACTATGCGCTTCGCGGTGAGCTGCGAATCGTAGGTCATGTGCTGGAGCTGACAGCCGCCGCATTTGTCTCGGGTGTAATGCGGACAGGTCGGCTCGATCCGGACTGGCGACGCCGTCACAACGCTGCGTAGCGAGCCGCGCGCAAAGTGTCCCCGGCCGGAGATCTGCGCGGTAACGAGGTCTCCAGGAGCGGTGCGGGGAACGAAGACGACGAGTCCTTCCTTTCGCCCAACACCATCGCCTCCGGCGGCGATCGACTCGATTGAAACGCTGACGACGGCCATCAGTCTCGGAGAGCTTCGAGCCGGGCGGCCTGCTTCCAGGAGCTGGCCGGAACTTCGGGGCTGGTAGAGCCTGGAGCCGCCGCTGAAACGCCGGCGACAGCTCGCGCAGTACGATCACGTTCGGCGAGCAGTGCTGCGGCGATTGCGGCGACCTCCACCGTGTCATTTGAGGCACAACGCTCGAGCAATGAAGCAAGGCGTCGCTCGAGCCATTGGATGTCGATATCGCCGCGGCGAAACTCGTCGTCGTCCATCACACGGACGTGGAAATCACGAGACGTTTCGACGCCGATGACAATGAGATCCACGAGGGCGCGCCTCATGCGCGTTATCGCTTGTTGGCGATCCGCTCCCCACACGATCAGCTTGGCGAGCATCGGGTCGTAGTAGCGGCCGACTTCGCTGCCGGATTCGATCCCCCCATCCCAGCGCACGCCCGGTCCGCTCGGCAAGTGGAGGTAATCGATCCGTCCGGTCGACGGCAGGAAATTGTCCGAAGCGTCCTCGCTGGTAATGCGGCACTCCATCGCCCACCCGCGAGGCCAGATGTCTTCCTGGCGAAATGGAAGCTTCTGGCCGGATGCAATCCGAATCTGCCACTGCACGAGATCGATTCCCGTGACGAGCTCGGTGACCGGATGCTCCACCTGGAGCCGCGTATTCATCTCCAGGAAATAGAAATCTCCCTTGCTGTCGAGCAGAAACTCGCAGGTCCCGGCGTTCACGTACCCGGCAGCCCGAGCTGCGCGTACGGCGGTCTCGCCCATCTTCTTGCGAAGCTCGGGAGACACGGCCACACTCGGCGCCTCCTCGATCATCTTCTGATGGCGTCGTTGAACGGAGCATTCGCGTTCGCCCAGAGAGAGAACGGTGCCGTGAGAATCCGCTAGAATCTGGATCTCGACGTGGCGGGGTCGCTCGACGAATTTCTCCAGGTAAATCGCGTCGTCGCCAAACGCGCCCTTCGCTTCCCTTCGCGCGGCTTCGAGTGCATTCGCCAAATCGCTTGGAGACGAGACGACGCGCATGCCCTTGCCACCGCCGCCGGCTGCGGCCTTTAGCAGGACCGGATAGCCGAACTTCTTTGCCACTTTCGCCGCTTCCTTCGCGTCGGCGAGCGGCTCGGTCGTTCCGGGAACGACAGGAACTCCAGCCGCTACCGCGAGAGTCCGCGCTGCGGTCTTGCTGCCCATCGCCGCAATCGCTTCAGCTGGCGGTCCGATCCAGACGAGTCCCGCGTCACGAATTGCACGCGCGAACCATTCTCGCTCGGACAGGAACCCGTACCCCGGGTGGATCGCCTCGGCGCCCGTCAGCTTCGCGGCATCGATGATTTTGTCACCGCGCAGGTAGCTCTCGCTCGACGGCGCCGGTCCGATGAGCACGGCTTCATCCGCTTCGCGTACGTGTGGGGCCCGCACGTCGGCTTCGCTATAGACCGCCACCGTCTTTATTCCGAGCTCCTGACAAGCCCGGATCACGCGCAGCGCGATTTCACCGCGATTCGCGATCAAGACTTTGCTGAACACGTTAGAGGGGAATGTTACCGTGTTTCTTCGGCGGATTCTTGTCTCGCTTGGTCTCGAGACTCTCGAGCGCCGCAATGAGCACCGGTCGGGTGTCGCGCGGATCGATGATGTCGTCGAGGTACCCGCGACCCGCGGCAATGTATGGGTGCGCAAACATTTCTCGATATTCCTCGATCTTGGCCTCGGTGGCGGCCACTTGATCCTTGCTCTCGGAGATTTCCTTCCGAAACAGTATCTCGACCGCGCCCTTGGGTCCCATCACCGCAATTTCGGCAGTTGGCCAGGCAACGTTGAAGTCGCCTCGAATGTGCTTGGAGCTCATGACGTCGTACGCGCCGCCGTAGGCCTTGCGGGTTATGACAGTGAGCTTGGGCACCGTTGCTTCGCAGTAGGCGTAGAGCAGCTTCGCTCCGTGCTTGATGATGCCGCCATGCTCCTGAGTCACGCCAGGAAGAAAACCCGGCACATCCTCGAATGTCACCAGCGGGATGTTGAATGCATCGCAGAATCGGATGAAGCGAGCCGCTTTCAGCGACGCGCTGATGTCCAACACCCCGGCGAGCACGGCGGGTTGATTGGCCACGACGCCGATGCTGAATCCGCCGAGGTGCGCGAAGCCACAAATGATATTCCCCGCGTACTCGCGGTGCACCTCGTAGAACTCGGCGTCATCCACAATGCGCTTGACGACCTCGTGCATGTCGTACGGCTTGTTAGCGTTGTCGGGTACAATGTCGAGCAGGGACTCGTCTCGCCGTTCCCGTGGATCCGTGCCCACGCCACGGGGTGCTTCGCCGAGGTTGTTGGACGGGATGAAACGGAAAAGATCGCGGATGTGCTGAAGGCACTCCGGCTCGGAATCGCAGGCAAAGTGCGCCACGCCGGACGTCGCCGAGTGCGTGTCTGCACCGCCCAGCTCTTCCATCGTCACGTCCTCGTGTGTCACGGTCTTAACGACATTGGGACCGGTGACGAACATGTACGAGGTTCCGCGCACCATGTAGATAAAATCCGTGATGGCGGGAGAGTATACGGCGCCGCCAGCACACGGTCCGAGGATCGCGGAGATCTGCGGCACTACGCCCGAAGCAAGCGTATTCCGCAGAAATATTTCCGCGTATCCGCCGAGCGAGACGACGCCTTCCTGAATCCGAGCTCCGCCGGAATCATTGAGTCCGATGACTGGCGCGCCGTTCCTCATCGCCAGATCCATGATTTTGACGATCTTTTCCGCGAAGGACTCGGAGAGCGATCCGCCGAAGACCGTAAAATCCTGCGAGAATACGTAGACGAGACGGCCGTCGATCTTGCCCTGACCGGTTACGACCCCATCGCCGTAAAACTTCTGCGTCTCGAGGCCGAAATCGGTCGAGCGGTGTACGACAAAGCGATCCAGCTCGACGAAGGAGCCTTCGTCAAGGAGGAGCTCGAGCCGCTCGCGCGCCGAGAGCTTCCCCTTCTCGTGCTGTGTCTTGAGGCGCGCGTCGCCGCCCCCCTGCTCGGACTCCGCGCGGCGGCGCTCCAGAAGGTCGAGCTTCTCTCGCATGGTCATAGGAGCGAAAAGCTAACGCCCCGCGGAATGAGCATCTAGCGCCGTGGCTCCGGCGCGCTACCTATTATCGTTCGGAAACAATGATCAGCATCAACACACCCGGGCAACTTGACGCCGTCACGAAAAAGATCACGCAAGCCGCGTAAGCGCGCCGGGCGTCGACCAGCCCAACAACACACTTCGCTGCCTACGAGCCGTAACGCGTACATGGATACGCGCCAATGGCTGCTCGATCAGCACGGCCCTGTCTGCGCCTATTGCGAGAGGCGAGTCAGCACGAAGGCGATCACAATGGATCACGTGACGCCGAGAAAGGGGAAGACTGCCTACGACCGCCGGGACAACCTGGTGCTCGCGTGTCCTGAGTGCAACGCGCTCAAGGCGGACCAGCCCTTCCTCGCCTTTCTGTTGGGTCGAAGGGCTCGCGCTGCCAGCCTTCTTCGTTACGGTGGGCACCTGAGTCCAATGCTGCTCGATCTTGCCAGAGAGATTGCGGGTCCCGAAGCGGCGGCGCGCGCGGCCCGACTCGCGGATCCGGATTACCCCTATCTCGACTAGGAGTCGGTCGGGTCCGTTTCGGTCGAGTCGGCCGCCGGCGGGACTGTCGCCTGCGTCGGCTCAGTCTCGACGCTGACCGCGGCGGTCGCCCTTTCGACTGAGGATTTCCGGTAGCGACTCGCGACCGCCCGGCGCTTCTCCGGCTTGAGCCTCGCTTTCAGGAAGTTCAGCACATCCAGCTCGTGCTGGCGCAATGCCGGGCCTCGCGGTTTGCGCGCACTCCACTTGCTGCGCTCCGGGAGCGGCGGGAGAACGGAACCCTCGAGGTATGCCTCGATCAGCGCGGGGTGGATGTAGTACTTCCGGCACACGCTTCTGGTGTTCCCCAGTCGCTTTGCCGTGAGGTCCACGGCCGCGATAATGTTTCGATCGGCCTCGCGCTTGGTCTTGGCAGGCCCCGTTTTTCTGAGCGCTTCGGCCGCGAGCATCGTTCCCGCCCAGGTGCGAAAATCCTTCGCTGATATGTCGCGCCCGGTGATGTCCTGCAGGTATGCGTTGACGTCTTCGGCCTGGACGGTCTGTCGCTTCCCTTCGTCGTCGAGATACTTGAAGAGCTCCTCTCCGCGCAGCTCCTGGCAGCGTTGCACGATGCGCGCGATCCTCCTGTCGGTAACTGCGACGCCATGCTGGATTCCGCTCTTGCCGCGAAACTCGAAGCGCATCTCGGATCCTACGACGGCGACATGTCGACGGCGGAAGGTCGTGAGTCCGTACGATTTGTTGGCCTTGGCGTATTCGTCGGAGCCGATGCGAATGAGCGTCGTCTCGAGGAGCCACACGACGGTGGCCATGATCTTCTCTCTGGTGAATCCGGGCAGCTCGATGTCGCTCTCCACGCGCTCACGGATCTTCCACAGCACGTCGCTGAGCTCGAACATGCGCTCGAACTTGGTTCCGTCGCGATGCTTGCGAAAACCGGGATGATACCGGTACTGCTTGCGCCCTCGGCCGTCTCGCGCTGTGACCTGCAGGTGTCCGTCTTCGTGCGGACAGATCCAGACCTCAGTCCACGCGGGTGGAATCACCAGCGACCGGAATCGTTGCAACTGCTCGGGCGCGCGAATGATCTGGCCGTCGGGGTCGATGTACCTGAACCCGCGGCCCTGGCGCTCCCGGCGAATTCCCGGCATGGCATCATTGACGTATCGAAGTCCCGCGGCGGCCGCGGTCTCCATATACTCGTGAGAAATAGATTGTCCCAGCTTGCCTCCCCCTTCCAACGCGCACGCTTGGTGAACACGCCTCCGGCCGCGGGCCTTAGAGGCGGGGCGTCGTGTATGGACGCTAGAGGGGCGTCCCGGCAACGAGTTGTGCGCCCGAAAAAACCGTCCGCTTCGGATATGGCCACCCGACGCAGCCGGACAGGCGTTTGCCTGGTCTGGCACCGGCCGTAATTCCGTTTAGAAAGACCCGTGGCGAGACCGGTGTCCGCGCGTAGTATTCTCTATGAACTAACGTACATGAGTCAAAGAAGGAGCGTTCGATGAGCACGCCGCACCACAACGTGCGATTCCCGGGAGAATCGCCATCCTATCGCGCCGCGCGCAACAAATTGCTCGATGCGGAAATCGAGATGAGACGAGCGATCGAATCTGTCGCGGCGCAACGACGTAGCCTGCCCCTGGGCGGAGAGACTCCAGAGAACTACAGCTTCCAGGAGGTTGTCGGAGTCGAAGACGGCGAGGAGCTACGAACCGTCAGAATCTCGGAGTTGTTCGCGAGAGGGATGAATTCGCTGATCATCTACAGCTTCATGTACGGGCCGGAGATGGCGCGCCCTTGTCCTTTGTGCACATCCATCATTGACGGGCTCGATGCCCAAGCGCCTCACGTAGTCCAGCGGGTAAACCTGGCAATCGTCGCGAAGTCTCCAATCAAGCGGATTCGTGAGTTCGCGGCCGAGCGTGGGTGGCGAAATGTGCGGCTGCTATCGTCGGCGGGGACGACTTACAACCGCGACTACCAGGGCGAGAATTCGGCCGGCGACCAGATGCCCGCGCTGAATGTGTTCGTGCGGCGCGGTGAGAAGATCTACCACACGTATTCCACCGAGCTGCTCTTCGCTCCGTCGGAGCCGGGACAGGATGGCAGACACGTGGACATGATCTGGCCCCTCTGGAATCTCTTCGACTTCACACCGGAAGGTCGGGGCGAAAAGTGGGGCCCCAAGCTCTCCTACTAGCGCTCGCCGCTGTGTCCGCCGCTGGTGTCAATCCAGCACATCGAGCTTTCTCAACGGTGGAATCTTCCAGGCGGTGACGCCGACAACGCCGAGCGTCACGATGCCACCGAAGATGACCGACCGAACCGTTCCGAGCAGCTTCGCGGCGACTCCGGATTCGAAAGAGCCGATCTCGTTGGAGGATCCGATGAAGATCTGATTCACGGCGGAAACTCTTCCGAGCATGTGCTGCGGAGTCCGCAGCGTAAGTAGAGTGGATCTGATCACAACGCTGACGTTATCGAGCATTCCGCTTATGAGGAGCAGCGCCAGGGACAGCCAGAACGAGTGCGACAGCGCGAAGAGTATCCAGCAGGCTCCGAATCCGCCGACGCCAAGAAAAAGCGTGGTGCCCGCGTTCTTAAGCCGGCGATGCACGAGCAGTACCGAGATGAGCACTCCACCGGCCGCGGGAGCCGCGCGAAGAATCCCGAGGCCCTGGGGGCCCACGTGAAGAATCTCCGACGAGAAGATCGGGAGTAATGCCGGAGCGCCGCCAAACAGAACCGAGAACAAATCGAGCAGCTGCGCACCGAGCAGCTCCGGCTGCGTCAGGAGAAAACGGATCCCAAGTGTGAGATTGTCGCCAATGGTGCGCTCATCGGTCACCACCGGATGCCGCGTGTACACGATACACGCGAATAGTCCAAGGGCAATCCCGCAAAGCAGCGACTCGACTATGTAGGCGAGGCGCGGCCCGGAGAATCCATAGATCACTCCGCCAAGCGCCGGACCGACAACCGCGGCGAACTGCCAGAGCGAAGAGCGCCAGGTAACCGCATTGGCGTACGTCTCGCGCGGCACGATATCCGCCGCCAGCGCCGTCCTTGCCGGCTGAAAGAAGCTTCTCGCCAGCCCGCTCACGCAGACGACACCATAGATGGGCCACACTCTGCCGGCGAGAAACAACCGGGAGCGTACGGTGAGCACGAGAAGCGCAATTCCGCACAGCACCTGAAGGCCAATCGCCAGGAGCGAGAGCGTTTTTCGGTTGTGGCGGTCCGCAACGTGACCCGCGTAAAGCGCGGCACCGATGAACGGCAGCGCCTCGGCGAGCCCCACGATTCCCAGAGAAAGCGGGTCCTTGGTGAGGGCATACACCTGCCACGCAACGACTGTCGCCTGGACCTGCGTGCCCAGCGTTACCGCGACGAGACTTGCGACGTACCAGCGAAAATTGGGATTTCGAAGAGAGACGTACGGGTCGTTTCGCTCTGCCATTCCCTCGGGGGACGGGATTTCCAGGAAGCCGCATGATACCAACCCCCGACGCCCTGAGCAATCATCGGGTGGCGCGGCGCGACCGATCGCATTCTATTTGTCGCCGTACACCCGACAACGCGGAGGGGGGGAGATCAAATGCCAATGGTAGCAGCCGCGGCGACCATGAAGCCGGAGAAAGACGAGTTTCTTCCCTACTTCGGGAGGTACATCGAGCTGGTGGGAAGCGGTGATGTTCTCGCTACGCTCTCCAGACAAATGGCCGAGACTCAGGCGCTGCTTCGCAGTCTTCCCGCGTCGGTAGCGACCTATCGGTACTCGCCAGGAAAGTGGAGCGTCAACGAAGTGATCGGGCATCTCATTGACAGCGAGCGGATCTTCGCTGCACGTGCGCTCCGCTTTGCTCGCAGTGATGGCACACCTCTACCGGGCTTCGAGCAGGACGACTACGTCAGCAATTCCAGTTTCGACAGCTATCCCCTCGACGAGCTTGCATCAGAGCTCGGGAGCGTGCGCGAGTCGACTCTCTTCCTGTTCAAGCATCTTCAGGAGGACGCGTGGATGCGACGCGGGACAGCGAACGGTGCAGAGGTATCGGTGAGAGCGTTGGCCTACATCATCGCCGGCCATGAGCTGCACCACCGGGAGATATTGCGAGCTCGCTATTTGTAGCTGAAGCCTAAGCCGCCGGCGTTGCGGGCTTAGCCAATACGGAGCGAACGGCGGCGCACAAGCTTTCGGCGGTAAAGGGCTTTTGCAGGAAGTCGGTCTCCGATGTCCGTATTCCGCGCCGGAGAATTTCGTTATCGGTGTAGCCGGACATGAGCAGCACCCTGATGTCCGGGCTCATCTCGTGCAGCTCGTCCACCATTCCGCGTCCGCCGAGGGTCGGCATCTCGATGTCGGTGAGCACGAGGTCGATCTCCCCGACTTCTTCCGCAGCGATTCGGAGCGCCATCGCTCCGTCGGACGCCTCGAGAACGCGATAACCGGCTTGCGACAGTACACGGTTGCCAAGTTTCCGAAGCGCCTTTTCGTCATCGACCAGAAGGATCGTCTCTCTCCCCGTTGGTGCCCCGTGCTTGAGACCCGTGACTCGTCCGGCTTGCGCCTCGCGTGACTCACGCGCGGTGACGTCTTCCTTTGACTCCTTGAGCGGCGAGCCTGGAAGGGGAACCGTGGTCGCCCCACCATCGAGACCCGTGAGCTGCGGAAGTGTGCGCCGACTGGCCAGCAAAAGTTTCTTGGTCAGCGCTTCAGCGCGGTCTGCCGCATTTCGAATATCAGCTGCTTCGCCGGCGGGCAGCTTGGCCTGATTCAGAGTCCCCTCGATCAGATCCGCGTTCATGCGGATGACCGTCAACATGTTGTTCAGCTCGTGCGCCGAACGTCCGGCAAGGTCCGCAAAATCACGAAGTTCCAGGGTGCGGATGGCCAGGTTGTCCTTTTTTTTTTTTATGTTTCGGAGATCATCGATATCTAGAATATTTTTGTCGTCGGCAGCATCCGCGGATGGAACAAGGCGGGCACTCATCCAGTGTACAGCCTGACCGCCCGGTTTTCCGTCGTGTATGAGCTCGAAGTGATCGGATTGCGGCGCACCGTGCAGCACCGATTCCAACATTGGCCTCAGCTTCTCGTCCCAGTTTCTGCCGCCGACCTCGTAGACCTTGTGCCCGACACACTCTTCCGGGGCAACTTTGAACATCGAGTAAAAAGCCTGGTTCGCAGCGCGTACAATGAGCTTTGCGTCGAGGACGACCAGAGCTTCGTGCGGAGAGCCGGGACTGATCATGAGTATCTGGAGAGGAGGACCCTGAGGTCACAATATGTCGGAATCGTGCCTATGTAGACGATTCCGGCAGGCGATGCGTATCGGAATTCCTGGAAACCCGTCCGTGACTCTCCTAACTCAGAGAAAAGAAAAGACCCCTCGGTTTGCAGGGGGCCTTTCACCAGTTCAAGCCGAGCCGATTACGCCGGCTCTTCTATGAAAGAGTCAGGCGGCGTCGGAATCGGATCCGACAGGTTGTAATCGTCCGTCTCCATCGGAATGACCTTGGACGGCGTCTCCGGACGTGGCGGTTGATCCGCTGGGATCCCGGTCACGGCCAGTAC